>JAIEQO010000142.1 GCA_019747655.1 Gemmataceae bacterium
CCGGGCGAACGGGGCGTCCAGGTTGGCCTCGAAGACGGCCGGCGACTCCTGGAAGAACGGGTCGTGGTAGTGCCAGGCCATCAGGTCGGCCGGCTTCACCCCGACCTTCTTGGCCAGCCGGGCGTCGATCTCCGTCTTGGCGGCGGTGAACGGCTTCTTGGTCAGCTCGTCGAGGTCGTCGAACAGCTTCAGCAACTCGTCGCCCTTCTGCTCGTTCAGGGTGAGCATGAGGGCGTGGAAGTTCGGGAACCCGAGCTTCGTGGCGGCCTCGTTGCGGAGGCTCACGAGGTCCTTCAGGTCGGCCTCGACGGCCTTCCCGACGCCCTTGCTCGCCTCCCACACCTTCTGCCGGATGGCCGAGTCGCCCGACGACTTGAGGACGTTGCGGACCTCGCTGTCGGGCAGCTCCTTGCCGTCGACCTTGGCCCGGTAGACGTTGAACTGCTGTTCGACGGCGTTGGCCTTGGCCGTAATCCGCTTGAGCAGGTCCGGCTCGACCTGCTTTTCCAGGTAGGCGAGGTAGAGCAGGTCGATCTGCCGGGCCAGGAGCGGGTCCTTCAGCTCGCCCTTGTCCCGGGCCGCCTTGATCGCCTTCAATTTGTCGAACGTCGGCTTGTCCGAGAGGGCGGCGTCGATCTTGTTCTGGGCCTCCTCCTTCTTCTTGAAGTCGGCGTCCCGGCCGGTGGTGTTGGCGTTCCACCAGGCGATGTTCGACTCGACCTCCAGCGGCTTCATCCGGGCCTCGTGGTCGGCCACGAACGCCTTGGCGTCGTCGGCCGCGGACGCGGCGGCCCCGTCCGGGGTGAGCAGTCCGGCCACGGCGGCGCCTCCGGCGACGAGGAACGAGCGGCGATCGGTGTTCATGATGGGGTCCGGGATGACGTGTCAGGTCGAGTACACCCATTTTCCCAGCCACAGGGCCGGGGGCAACAGCAAAAGGAGGAGGAGCCCGGGGAGGCCGACGAAGGCGGTGGCCAGCACGGCGTCGAGGACGACGAGCCCGAGGACGCACCGCTTGACGGCCACCTGCACCTCCTTCGGCCCCGGCCGGCGGACCGCCCGGGCGACCGGCAGGCCGACCAGGAACCCGAACCCGACGAGCAGGTACGGGAACAAGAACCCGCCCGGGCCGGGGTCGGGGGCGAGCCGTGCCCGGAGTGTCAAAGCGAGGGCTAGCGACACCACCATGACCCCGGCCGCGGCGAGGAGTTGCCGGCGGTTGCTCTCGGCGGCCTCCGTCCGGGCGAACCACGTCACCCCCACGATGTAGACGCCGACCACGCCGGCGAGGTGGACCCGCAGGCCCAGCGGCATGTGCTCGTCCGGGATCGCGGTCAGCCCGAGGAGGACGTTCAGGAACCGGCAGCCGCCCATCCCGACCGGCCCCAGGACCGTCCGTTTCAGCCCGCCGTCGTAGGCCAGCACCGCGGCGGCCAGCCCGAGGCCAAAGGCCAGCGCACCGGCGAGGCCGGCCAGCCCGACCCCGGCGGCAACGAGCAGCGTGCCCAGAACGGCCGCCGTCCGGAGCGTGACCCGGCCCGACGGCAGCGGCCGGAACGGGCGGTCCCGGCGGTCCTCGGCGAGGTCGAAGACGTCGTTCCAGACCATCCCGGCCATGTACAGCGACCCGGACGCGAGGGCCAGAAGAGCAACGGTGAGCCAGTAGGACGGTTCCCGCCAGCCGGGGAAGAACGCCACGCCGGCGCAGGCGGCGAGGCCGATGTCGGCGAACGCGGTGAGGACGTTCGGCAGGCGGAGGAGTTGGGCGAGGGCGAGCAGCCGGGAGGGGGTGGCCATCCGAAGAGTTTAGACAGGATAACAGGATGGACGAGATCGTTCCGACCGAACTCATTGGTCTCGATCCGGTCTTATCCTGTTGTCCTGTCGAAAACTGTCTTCCACAATTACGCGAGTGGAATGTCGACGCCGTAGGCGGCCGGGCCGGGGGCGGCGGTGTTCCCGCCGAGGGCGGCGAGTTCGGCCTCCGAATTGACGTAACGGATGTCCCGGACCGTCTCCGCCAGGAGCCGGCCGTGGGCCTGGAGGCGATCGGCGTCTTCGACCCCCACAATGATGGCCGTCACCGCGAACCCCTGCCGGCGGAGTGTCCCGAGGGCGATGGCCGTTTCCGCCGGCACCCGCGGGAGGACGGCGATGACGGTCGCGTCCCGGGGGATGCGGGGGGCCATCTCCAGGGCCAGCCCACCGAACCCCATCGCGTCGGACAGTTCCAGCCGGGCCAGGACCTCCCGCACCTTCTGGAACTGGTCGAACCCCCGCCGGGTCTCGACCACCACCGGCCGGATGCGGTCGGCGTTGTCCTTCAGCTCGAACCGGTCGCGGGCGGCAGCCCGGGTGTCGTACCCCGGCCCGGCCTCCTTCGCGAGTGCCTCCTCGCGGATGCGGTCGGCCGCGTCCCGGCCGTTGCTGGCCAGCCCGAGCGGCTGGTTCAGCACCGACACCGCATAAGCGATGCTCGCGGCCGTAGTCACGACGAGGTCGGACCGGTGGGGCTCGCCCCGGCTGTGGTAGCCGGCGGAGTGGAAGTCGACGAGGATCGTCGCCCCGGCCAGGCTGGTCGGCTCGTAGACGCGGACGTGGAGTTCGCCGGTCCGGGCGGTGGCCCGCCAGTGGACGCGGGAGAGCGGGTCGCCGTACTGGTACGCCCGGACCCCGGCCGACCGGGTCGGGTCCTCGAAAAGGCGGTTGTGCAGCCGGACCTCGCCGATCGGCCGTTGCGAAGCGAAGTCGTACTTCGGCAGGGGCAACACCTTCGGGTAGACCATGACGTACACCGCCTGGCCGATGACCCGGTGGCGGCGGTGCAGGCCGAACACGTCGCCGGTTTCGAGGACGGTCGGGCCGAGTTGGTAGTAGCCCCGCATCTCGAAGGTGACGGTGTACTTGATCCGCTTGGTCGCCCGCGGCCCGAGGTTGACCGCCTTGACCCGCTTACCCTTGACCCCGAGACGCTTCGGCCGGGCCAGCATCCCCTCGGGCAGCAGGTCCTCGACGAGTACCCAGAGGATCGGTAGCGGGCCGGTGTTGGTGAGCGTGACGACCACCTCGGCGGCGCCGCCGATCTCCCGGGGCGAGGCGTCGCAGGCCCGCTCGGCGGCCAGGTCGGCGGCCCACCTCCGGGCCAGGTAGCGGCTGAGCAGGTACGCCCCGAGCAGGACGTACCCGGCGAACGCCACCAGCCCGGCCTGGAGGGCCAGCGCGAGGCCGATGAGCAGCAGGATGACGAGGAGCCAGATCATGAGGCGGGCGTGGGCTCGGGCTGCCGGGGGCCGGACTCGCTCCAAAACCGCGAGAACTCACGGGGGGTCACGAGCCCCCGGGCGTCGAGCATCGACCGCAGGTGGACGAGTTCGATGCCCCGGGCCGGTTCGCCGGCCGGACGGCCTCGGAAGACGAACCAGGTCTCCTCCCCCGGGCGCTCGGCGACCACCGCCCCGTTCGGGTTCGTCCGCACCTCGAACCCGAGGCCCCGGAGGTAGTCGAGCATCCGCCCGAAGGTCGGCCAGTCGGTCCTCGTCATCGTTCTCCTCCGCGACCGCCCCGCACCTGACGGGCGGCCGCCGCCACGGTCGGCGCCCGCAGGGCGTGGACGGCGGCCGGGGTCCAAACCTGGGCCAGGGGCATCCGAAGGGTCACCGTCCGCCCGAACTCGTCTTCGTCCAACTGCTGCTGCCGGACGTACTCCTGGACGTCGAGCCAGAATGCCCGGTCGGCGGCCGCGTCGTACAGAGTCAGGAAAACCGGAACCGGGGCGAGCAACCAGCCTCGGACGTCCGCCGCCTCGACCCGGACCGCCGCCGTGGTGCCACCGGCCCGGACGGCGAGCTTGTCCGTCGCCTTCACCTGAAGCTCCGCGTGCCCGTTATCGGCCACCCCGTCCGGCGTGAACGTCTGGAGCCACAGGTCCAGGCCGTAGTCGAAGCGGTAGCGTTCGACCACATACCCCGCGAGCAGCACCTGTCGCTCGACGTAGTTCACCCCGAGGTCGGCGATCACGTGCCCGCGGGTCCGGGTCTTCCGTCGGGGGTTCGGCTCGTCGGCCATCCGCGACCTCCCGCCGGGAGCGTACCCGCCCGCCCCGCCCGCCGCAACGTCAGCCGGCTACTGGAAGTAGTCCTCGGCCATCGCCTTCTGCTTGTCGGTGACGGGCACCTTCGCGTCGGCCACGAGGTCGGCGACGACGGCGGACGGGGTCCGCTTCCGCAGCCGGCTCTCGGGCTTCAGGATGAGCCGGTGGGCCAGCACCGGGTGGGCCATCTTCTTCACGTCGTCGGGCAGGACGAAGTCCCGGCCGCCGACCGCGGCGAGGGCCTGCGACGTGCGGAACAGGGCGATCGACGCCCGCGGGCTGCCGCCGAGCAGGATGTCCTCGTGCTCCCGGCTGGCGTGGACCACCTCCAGGATGTACCGCTTCACCTTCTCGTCGACGTGGACGTCGCGGACGGCCTCCTGGCAGGCCAGCACGTCGTCGGCCGAAACGACCGGCTTGAGGTCGTCGATCGGGTGCCCCTTCTGGAGCCGGGTCAGCATCTTCCCCTCCTCCTCGAAGGTCGGGTAGCCGAGACTGAGGCGGACGAGGAACCGGTCGAGCTGGGCCTCCGGCAGGGGGAAGGTCCCCTCCTGGTCGACCGGGTTCTGGGTGGCGATGACCAGGAACGGCGGCTTGAGCACGTACGTCTGGCCGTCCGCGCTGACCCGCCGCTCGGCCATCGCTTCGAGCAGGGCGGCCTGGGTCCGGGGCGTGGCCCGGTTGATCTCGTCCGCCAGGAGCGTCTGGGCGAACACCGGCCCGGGGCGGAACTCGAACTCGGCCGTCTTCTGGTTGAAGATCGACACCCCGGTGACATCGGTGGGCAGGAGGTCCGGGGTACACTGGAGCCGTTTGAAGGTGCAGCCGACGCTCCGGGCCAGGGCCCGGGCGAGCATCGTCTTGGCGACCCCGGGCACGTCTTCGAGGAGGATGTGCCCCTCGCAGAAGTACGCGGCCACGGCCAGCGTCAGTTGCGGCCGCTTGCCGATGATGACCTTCTCGATGTTGCCGACCAGCCGGCCGGCCACGGCCGCCACGTCAACCTGGCTCATGCCGACCTGCGAATGGGGCGGGGGAGTGTACCGATAGGGTACAGACGCCGGCCGAAGAGAGTTGTTTCGGGCGAACCCCGAGCGCGAGCGAGGGGGTGGGGCCCACCCCCTCGCTCGCGCTCGGGGTTCGCCCGAGTCGTCACACCCACAACTTCATCTTGTCCTTGAGTTGCGGCGGCAGCTTCGCGTCCAGGAGCCGCCGGACCTCGTTCGGGTGGTAGCGGGTGCTGAAGTGGCCGGCCACGATCAACTCGTTCTTGAACCGGTCGGCCCGCTCGACGAAGTCGTCCAGGTGCATGTGGCCGAACTTGTGAATCTTGTCCCGGCGGTGCTTCTCCCGGATGAAGCTCATCTCGGTGATCAGCACCTTGGCGTCGTAGCAGGCCGGCTCGGCGTCCATCCCGGCCGGGGCCGTGTCCCCGGTGTACGCCACCAGCGGGATGCGAACCTCCCGGGTGATCGCCACCCCGGACAGCCGGAGCTTCTTGATCTCCTCCCCCGGCAAGCCGACGTACTCGTCCTTCAGCTTGTTCCGCCGGTCCCAGACCACGAACCCGCGGCTCGGGATGGTGTGGCTGGTGTTGAAGACGGTGACGATGTTCTCCCGGCTCAGCTCGATCGTGTCGCCGGCCACGACCCCCCGCAGCTCGCACTGCTGCCGGCCGCGGTCGAGCCGCTGGAACACGAGCAGCATCTTCCGCACGTCCTCCAGCCCCTCCTCCGGGACGTACACCGTCGGCGGGTCCATCTTCATCATCCGCCGGCGGGCCACGTACACCGGCAGGGCCGCGACGTGGTCCAGGTGGGTGTGGCTGACGAACCAGGTGGGCGTCCCCATGAAGTCCCACGGCTGGGCCCCGAGGTCGAACCCGACCTTCAGCTCGGGCACCCGCCAGTAGCTCTGGACGGCCGCCCGGCTCCAGCCCTCGACCGTGAGGCCGTTGTGAACGTGGGTCAGGTACGGGGCGTTGTCGACCGGCCGGTCGGCGCTCATCGCGGGCTCCGCCAAAACAGCACCGCCCGGGGCCGCGGCCCCGGGCGGGTTAGTTTACGGACCCGCCACCGGGCCCGCGGTTCGGGGCACAGGCAGGAATGCCCGTGCCACCCAGTTGATCTGGTGGCACAGGCATTCCTGCCTGTGCTGCTTTCACTTCTTCTTCCCCTCGTCCTTCGCCTTGGTGAAGTCGCCGGCCTGGATGACGGCCAGCTTCTTCGGGTCGAGGTGCTTGCCGAAGGCGGCCTTCACGTCCCCCGGCTGGAGTTCGCCGACCTTCTTCTCGAACTCGGCCTCGAACGCCATCGTCCGCCCGGCCCGGAGGGCGGTGGCCAACTGTTGGGCCAGGTCCCCGTCGTCGCTCCGCCGCACCTGCCGGGCCTGGACGTACCCCTTCTTGGCCTCGTCCAGTTCGGACGCGCTCGGCCCCTCGGCCACGAACTTCCCCACCTCCTCGGCGATGGCCGCGTCCACCTTGCCCAGGTTCTTCGGGTTGGTGATGGCGAAGACCATGATGCCGCCGTCCGGGTCGAGCGGGTCGGCCTGGACGTTCGACCCGGCCCCGTAGGACAGCCCGTCCTTCCCCCGCACCCGGTTGCTGATGCGGCTCGACAGCGGGGCCTCGCCGAGGACGAAGTTGCCCAGCGCCAGCGGGGCGTAGTCCGGGTCCGAGTCCTTCAGCCGCATGTTCGCCCCGGCCGCGTAGACGGCGTTCTCCTTGTCCGGGGTGTCGATCCGCTCGGTCCCGCCGGCCGTCGGCTGGGCGGTGCCGGAAATCCGCCTGTACGGCACCTTCGCGGCCCACCCCTTGAGCATGCCGTCGACCTTGGCCTTGGTCCCGTCCGGGTCGAACTCGCCGACCACCACGAACTCCCCCGCCCCCCCGCCGAGCATGTCGGCGTACACCGCCTTCACCTGGTCGAGCGCCACCGCCTCCTCGCGGGCGATGCTCTCGTCCACCGTCGGGACGTACCGCACGTCCTCCGGCGGGTACGGGTTGAGCTTCCGGTTGAGGGCGGTGAACGCCAGCACCTGCGGCTCGGTCTTGCCCTCCTTGTACTGGTCCACCCGCTCCCGCTTGAGGATGTCGAACTCGGCCGGCGGGAAGGACGGGTGGCGGAGGCAGTCGGCCAGCACGTCGAGGACCGCCGGCAGGGTGTCCCTCTTCGCCTGGACGTTGACGTACAGGCCGCCACGCCCGGTCGAGGAGACGTACACCCGGGACCCGAGCTTGTCGAACTCGTCCTTGATCTGCTGGCGGGTGCGGGTGGCGGTGCCGCGGAGGAGCATCGACCCGACGTACTCGGCCGCGGTCGTCTTCCCGGCCAGGTCCTTCTCGTTCCCGAACCGGAGGTTGAGCAGCAGGTTGACCGTCCCGCCCCGGGTCTTCTTGTTCAGGAGGGCCGACTTCACCCCGTCCCCGACGGCCCCCCGGACGACCCGCTTCTCGACGTTCTCCGGGGTCGGGTCGAACGCCTCCCCGCCGGCCACCGCGTCCCGCCCCTTGTAGTCCTTCACCTGCTCGGCGGCCGCCTGCGCCACCGGGACCGCCGCCCGCTGCGGCTCCTTCGTCGGGGTGTACACCCCGACCGTCCGGTTCGACCGGACCAGGTACTGCCCGGCCACCCGGTTCACGTCCGCGGCCGTCACCTTCTCCAGCCGGTCGCGGTGGAGGAAGAACAGCCGCCAGTCGCCGCACGCGGCCCACTCGCTCAGGTCGACGGCCAGGCCCTGGCTGTTGGCGAAGAGCCGCTCCCGCCCGGCCTGGAACTCGCGGATCGCCCGCCTCACCTCGTCCTCGGTGATCGGGTTCTCGCCGAGCGTTTCGAGCGTCTTGACCAGGGTTTCCCGGGCCGCCTCGGCCTTGTCCGGGTCGGTCTGGGCGACGAAGATGAACGCCCCGGGGTCGTGGGTCTGGAAGAACAGGGAGAAGATCGACGACGCCTTCTTCCCCTCGACCAGGGCCTTGTACAGCCGGCCGGCCGGCTCGGACGTGAGGACCGAGTTCAGGACGGCGCAGGCCGGGTAGTCCGGGTGGGCCGAGGCCGGGATGTGGTACACCGCCCCGACCGCGGCCACCGTCCCGACCCGCCGGAGGGTGACCAGCCGCTCGCCGTCCTGGGCCGGCTCCTCGGTGTAGGTCTTCGGCAGCGGGTCGTCCGGGTTCTTCAGCGGCCCCCAGTGCCTGGCGACCAGCTCCAGGGCCTTCGCCTCGTCGAACTTGCCGGCCACCACCAGCATCATGTTGTCCGGCCGGTAGTACTTCTTGTAGAAGGCCTGGAGGTTGTCGACCGGCACCCGCTCGATGTCGGTCCGGTTGCCGATCGTCGACTTGCCGTAGTTGTGCCACTCGTAAGCGGTCGCCAGCATCCGCTGGAACAGGACCGAGGTCGGGCTGTTCTCCCCGGCCTCGAACTCGTTGCGGACGACGGTGAACTCGCTCAGCAGGTCGTCCCGCTTGATGAAGCTCTTCGAGAGCCGGTCGGCCTCCAGCTCGATGCCGAACTCCAGGTTCTCGTCCGTCGCCGGCATCGTCTCGAAGTAGTTCGTCCGGTCCACCCAGGTGGTGCCGTTGAACTCGGCCCCGTGGTCGCGGAGGGCCTTCGGCACGTCCGGGAACTTGGGCGAGCCCTTGAAGACCATGTGTTCCAAGAGGTGGGCCATGCCGGTCTCGCCGTACCCCTCGTGCCGGCTGCCGCAGAAGACGGTGGCGTTGACCGTCACCTTCGGCTGGGACGGGTCCGGGATCAGGAGGATTTGCAGCCCGTTGGGCAGCTTGTACTCCGTGATCCCTTCGACCGTGCGGACCTTCGTGGGGGCCGGGTCGGCGGCGGATGCGGGTTGAGCGGCGAGGGCGGCGGCCGCGACGACGAGGAACGCCCGGACCGGGCGCAAGGGGAACGACATGCGGCGACTCCTGAAGGGGTCGAGGTGTTCGGACACATGATATGCGGACGACCCCCAGTTGTTCCCCGACCGGCCGGGTTTTGTTTCACCACGGGCCGGCTTGACGGCGGCGGCCAACCCGGGCATACGCGGCGGTTGATCCGGCAGGAGAAGGGCGATGCGGATGCAACGGCAGTGGCGGATTCTAGTTGGGGCGGTCCTGGCCGGGCTGGCGGCCGGCGGGGGTGGATGCTCGACGATGGACAACACCACGAAGGGCGCCGGGATCGGGGCGGCCCTCGGGAGCGGGCTGGGGCTCGCGGTCGGGGCGGCGACCGGGAACCCGAAGACCGGGGCGGTGGTCGGCGGGCTGGCCGGAGCCGGGCTCGGCGGGGCGGTCGGCAACGGCATGGACCGCGAAGACCGCGAGAAGCGGGAGGACCGGCAGACGGCCGTGGCCGTCGCGCAAGCCCAGGCGGTCGAGGCCCAGGCCAACGCCCAGCGGATGGGAGTTCAGGAGGTCGTCCAGATGGTCCAGGCCGGGCACGAGGAGCAGGTGATCGTCAACCAGATTCGCAACACCCGGAGCACCTTCCTGCTCAGCGCCGGCGACCTCGACTACCTGAAGCACAACAACGTCCCGCCGCGGGTCATCATCGAGATGCAGAACGCCCGGCCGGCCCCGGGCCCGGTGGTGTACGGCGGCCGGCCGCGGACGGTGGTGGTCCGGGAGCCGGCCTACGTCTACCACGAGCCGCCGCCGGTGGTGTTCGTCGGGCCGCCCCCGCCGCCGGTGCTCGTGGGCGGCTACTACCACCACTGATCGGTGCAGAGGCGATGAGAACCCCGCCGGCCGGGCCGGCGGGGGTTGGGCGTCGCCCGGCCCGGCCGGTACACTTCCAGGGGCCCCTCCCGCCCCGCCCGCTGCCCTCCCGCCTCGGATCGGAGACGCTGCCCCATGCCCGTTCGCGCGCTCGCCTTCGTCGGCCTCGTCGCGGTGTCCGCGGCGGCCGCCGGGAACGACTGGCCCCGGTGGCGGGGGCCGAACAACGACGCCATCTCGACCGAGACCGGGTTGCTGAAGGAGTGGCCGAAGGCCGGGCCGAAGGTCGCCTGGACGGCGAAGGACCTCGGGAGCGGGTTCGGCACCCCGTCCGTGGCCGGCGGCTTCATCTACGGCATGGGCACCCGGGACGGGAAGGACGGCGTCTGGGCGGTGAAGGAGGCGGACGGGTCGCCGGTCTGGTTCACCCCGGTGGCCGACGCCCGCAAGGCGAATCAGAACAACGGCCCCGGGGGCACCCCGACGGTCGCCGCCGGCAAGCTGTACGCGGTCACGAACAACGGGACGGTGGCCCGGCTCGACGCCGCGAGCGGGAAGGTCGAGTGGACGAAGAACTACAAGAAAGACTTCGGCGGGTCGGACCCGCTCTGGGGCTTCAACGACTCGGCCCTGGTCGACGGCGACAAGGTGATCTGCTCGCCCGGGGCGAACAAGGCCGCGATGGTCGCGCTGAAGGCCGACACCGGCGAGGTGGCCTGGGCGGCCGACGCCGGGACGATCGGCGGCGGGGCCGGGTACTCGTCGCCGGTCAAGCACGCGGTCGGCGGGGTGCCGGTGTACCTCCTCGTGACCGGGGAGACGGCCGGGCTGATCGGGGTCCGGCCCGACACCGGCAAGCTCCTCTTCCAGTACCAGAAGCCGAAGGTGGTGTTCGGCGGGGTGGCCCAGATCCCGACGCCGGTGGTGAAGGGGGACAAGGTGTTCGTCTCGACCGCCTACGACGGCGGTTGCGCCCACCTCCGGCTCGTCCCGGAGGGACGGGAGAAGGTGGCCGTGAAAGAGGTCAAGAGCTGGAAGGGGAACCGCCAGAAGCCGGACCCGCCGATGAACCACCACGGCGGGATGGTCCTGATCGGCGACCACGTCTACTTCGGCAGCGGCCAGAACAACGGGGTGCCGACCTGCGTGGACATGAACACCGGCGACATCGCCTGGCAGGCCCCGGCGAACCTGCCCGGCGGGGCCGGGTCGGCGGCCTACCTGTCCGCCGACGGCCGGCTGTACGTCCGCTACCAGAACGGGCTGATGGCCCTGGTCGAGCCGTCGCCGAAGGAGGAGGGGTTCAAGGTGGTGTCGTCGTTCAAGCTCCCCACGCCGCAGGTTCCCCGCGGGACCGGGTCGGAGAGCTGGCCGCACCCGGTCATCGCCAACGGGCGGATGCTGATCCGCGACCAGAACGTGCTGTACGCCTACGACATCAAGGGGGAGTGACCCGACCGGGCGAACCGCGAGCGTGAGCGAGCGGGTGACCGCACCCGCTCGCTCACGCTCGCGGTTCGCCCCCACTTCCGGTTGCACCTCCGGCCACTTCCCGGGTATACCGCCCCGTCGCATTCCTCCCGGCACAGGGACGTGCCATGCCGCCGCTCGACCGGGTCGTGTTCGCCCGCCGGGTCCTCCGGGCCGAGGCGGCGGCCGTCGAGGCGGCGGCCGGCCGGCTCGGCGAGTCGTTCACACGATTGGTTGACTTGCTCCTCGGCTGCCGCGGGCGGGTGGCCGTGGCCGGGGTCGGGAAGTCGGCCGACGTCGGCCAGAAGGTCGCCGGCACCCTGAACTCGACCGGCACCCGGGCCTACGTCCTCGACCCGACCCGGGCCGTCCACGGCGACCTCGGGGCCGTCCACCCGGACGACGTGGCCCTCCTCCTCTCGCACTCCGGCGAATCCGACGAACTCGTCCGGCTGCTCGGCCCGCTGAAGCGGGCGGCGGCCGGCGTCGCCGCGATCACCGGCAACGCCCAGGGAACGCTCGCCCGCTCGGCCGACGTGGCCGTGGTGTACGGGCCGGTCGAGGAGGCCTGCCCGCTGGCCCTGGCCCCGAGCAGTAGCACCACGGTGATGCTCGCCCTCGGCGACGCGGTCGCGTTCACCCTGCTCGAACTCCGGCAATTCACCGCCGACGACTTCGCCCGCTTCCACCCGGCCGGGACCCTCGGCCGGAAGCTGGCCACCGTCCGCGAGGTGATGCGGACCGGCGACGACCTCCGCCTGGCCCCGATGTCGGCGACCGTCCGGGAGGTGTTCGCCCGCGGCCGCCACCCCGGCCGGCGGACCGGGGCCGTGATGCTGGTGGACGAGGCGGGCCGCCTCGCCGGGCTGTTCACCGACAGCGATCTGGCCCGGCTGTTCGAGAGCCGCCGGGACGCCGACTTGGACGAGCCGGTCGGGCGGGTCATGACCCGGACGCCGACGGTGATCGGCCCGAGCGAGCGGGTGGCGACCGCCCTCGATCTGCTCCGGGACCGGAAGATCAGCGAACTCCCCGTCGTCGATGACGACGGCCGGCCGGTCGGGCTGCTCGACATCACCGACCTGATCGGCCTCGCCCCGGCACCGGCGGCCGCCGAGCCCCGCCCGACCCTCCGCCGGAGCGCGTGAAGCCGCCGGCAAACGAGCCGCACGATGAAGACAGAAGACGCACGATCAGAACAATGAATGTGTTTTTATCGTGCGTTCCTTGTCCTTATCGTGCGGCTGCTCCTCTTCCGCACTATGACGACACCCCTTCCCGACCGGGCCGCCCGGGTCGAACTCCTCCTGCTCGACGTGGACGGCGTCCTGACCGACGGGTCCATCCTCTACGCCGACGACGGCGCGGAACTCAAGCGGTTCCACGTCCGGGACGGGTCGGGGTTGAAGCTCTGGCGGCTTGCGGGTAAGCGGGCGGCGATCGTCTCCGGGCGGAAGTCCGTCGCCGTCGAGCGGCGGGCCGCGGAACTCGGCATCGCCCCGGTCCTCCAGGGCCGGGACGACAAGCTCGCGGCGTTCGCCGAGGTGCTGGCCGCGACGGGCCTGACGGCCGGGCAGGTTTGCGCGGTCGGGGACGATTTGCCCGACCTGCCGGTCCTGCTGCGGGCCGGGGTGGCGGTCGCGGTGGCCGACGCCAGCCCGGAGGTCCGGGAGGCCGCCGATTACGTCACCATGGTTCCAGGCGGTCGTGGGGCCGTCCGGGACGCGATCGAGTGGCTGCTGAAGTTGCGGGGGGAGTGGGAACGCCTCGTCGGCGAAGGCAAAAGGTAAAAGGAAGAAGGCAAATCCGGCCGGATGTCTTCTTCCTTCTCCCTTTTGCCTTGTTCCTTACCCGGAGGGTGCCATGTGGACGCCGCGACGGGTCGGGCTGCTCCTCGCCGGGGTCGTCCTGTTCGCCGGCGGGTACCTGGTCTACTCCATGTTCCTCGGTTGGCTCGACGGCCTCCCCGCCCTCCCGGCCAAGATGCTGGCCCGGCGGAGTGGCGACTTCCTGCCGCCCACCCGCGTCACCACCGCGACCGAGGACCGACTCGTCGAGGCGTTCGGCCCGGGCTGCCCGGAGGCCGCCCCCGGGCCGGGCTACCGGACGAAGCTCGAATTCCTCAACGGCGAGTCGTCGGTCGTCCTGGCGTCGAGCGTCCCCGTCTTCACCCCCGGGTCGCCGCGGGTAGTCCTCGCCCCGTTCAGCCTGGCCGTCTTCGGCAAGCCGCGGCCGCCCCACCTCCGCCGGCCGGGCGAGGTGATCGAGATCACCACCTTCCACGCCGACAAGGCGGTGTTCGAGTACGACCGGCCGGTCGAGAACGTCACCGAGATGGGCAAGGCCAAGCTCCTGCGGATCGAGCTGGTGAGCGAGCCGGACCCGGCCGTCACCGCCCCCGACCCCCGCCGCGGGCTGGTCCACGTCACCCACAACCAGCGGTCGGCCGACCCGAACCAGTTCATGGTCGTCCGCACCCCCGGCCCGCTGTACTACCGCGACCCGCGGGGCGTCGAGGCCAAGCCGGACGCCGGGCCGGACGTGTGGACCGACGCCCCGGTCGAGATCACCGACCGGCAGAACCTCCCCCGCCCCTACGGCGACCCGGCCCCGGCCACCGCCCCGGCCGCCGGCGACGACCTCCGGGCCGCCGGGGCGGTCCCCGAAATCCTGGCCGGGCTGCGGCTCCCGCCGCCGACCATCACCGCCGTCGGGCTCCGCCTCTTCCTGGAGCCGTCC
The DNA here is from genome assembly GCA_019747655.1 of Gemmataceae bacterium. Lineage (GTDB taxonomy): Bacteria > Planctomycetota > Planctomycetia > Gemmatales > Gemmataceae > Urbifossiella. The sequence continues at coordinate 14,016 of JAIEQO010000142.1, forward strand.
GCCAAGCCCGGCGACAAGCCGCCGGCCCAAACCAACAAGAAGGGTGGCGGGGCGTTCAGCGGCGTCCGCCGGGTCGAGTTGTCGGAGAAGGTGCTGTTCCATCTCTGGACGGACAGCCGGCAGGGCGTGGTCGCCGCCCCGACTGCTGCAAAGGGAGGACCCACCCCGCCGCCGGCCCAGCCCGCCGGGCCGCTGGCCGTCGCCGACCTGCCGGACGCGGCTGCCGCGGTGGTCGGGGACGGGATGCTCCTCGCCGTCCGTAACGCCCGCCGGCTCGACCGGGCCCTGCTCCAGATCGACACCCGCGGGCCGTTCGCGTTCGACGCCGCCGGCGAGCGGGCGAACACCGCCCGGTTCGACGTGGTCCCGCAGGCCGACCCGAACCTGCCGAACGACGTGCAGCTCACCCGCATCCCGCCCCGAGGCGGGCGGCAGCGGCTCTTCAGCCAGGTGCTGGAAATCGAGTTCGACGGGCCGCCGACCGGCCCGCCCGCCGACAAACCCGCCGCCCCGAAGGACCCGGCCAAGCCGCCCCAGGCCGGCCCCGGGTTCAAGCGGCTGCACGCCTTCGCCTACACCCCCGGCCGGCTCCTCACCCTGTCGTCCGACGACGACCGGCTCGAAGCCTACGGGCAGGACCTCGTCCACGAGCAGGCGGTCGGCCGGACCACCCTCCGGGGGGCACCGCTGCACATCATCCGGGCGAACGAGCCGCGGGCCGACGACAAGCCGGCCGGGACCAACACCCTCTCGGCCGGCGGCCCGAACCAGCCGGCCGTCCTGGTCATGGTACCCGGCCCCGGGCCGGACAGGGCGACGGCCGTGTCCGTCCGGGGGTTCGGCCGGCTCGAACTCTTCGATCCGCAATCGGGGGCCGCCACCACCCACGCGTCGTGGCAAACCTCACTCACCCAGACCAAGGAGAAGGTGCAGGGCCGGGAGTTGGACGTATACACGTTCACCGACGCGGCCCGGTTCGAGGACACGAAGGCCGACTACTGGCTGAACGGGAAGGTCCTCCAGCTCTGGGTGTCGGCCCCGGCGAAGGGGGCGGCCGGGGCCGAGCCGGGGCGTCCGACGCCGCAGCGGCTCCAGGCCGTCGGCGAGGTCACGAGCCACTCGGCCGAGTTTGACATCGACGGGGCCGAGCTGCTGACCGTCCTGTTCCGCGATGCCCCGCCGAAGCCGAAGGAGAAGGACGCCGCGGCCCCGATGGGCAAGCCGGCCCCGGCCGTGGCACCGGCCGCTCCGCCGATGGCCACGGCCCCCGGCGCTGCTCCCGCGCCGAAAGACCCGCCGGCGAAGGAGCCGGCCAAGCCGAAGCCGCCGCTCAAGGTCCGGGCCCGGACCATCACCACCCACGTCGTCCGCCAGCCGGTGCCGCCGTCCAAGCCGGCCGACGGGGCGGCCACCGACGCCCCGGCCGAGGCCGGCAGCAAGCACGAGCTGGAAAAGGCCGTGTGTGAGGGCGGGGTCGTCGTCCACCAGGACCCGGCCGACCCGGACAAGCCGCGGGGGGTGGACATCTTCGGGCAGAAGCTGATCCTCGACCACACCCCGGACGGCAGCGTGATGGAGGTAACGGGGACCGAGCAGGCCCTCGGCCAGGTCCACCAGGAGGGGATGTCGGTCCTCGGGCCGCGGGTGGTCATCGACCAACTCCGCAACCGGCTGACGGTCGAGGGCCGGGGGTCGCTGGTGCTGCCGGCCGGGAGCGACCTGGCCGGGCGGGATAACCGGCCCACGGGGAAGCCCGACCCGAACGCCCCGCCGCCCAAGCCGCCCGGCGAGGTCGTCGTCCACTGGCGGAACGGGATGGAGTTCACCGGGGCCGACCGCCGGGCCGAGTTCGTCGGCCGGGTCCGGGCCACCCAGGACGAGTCGTGGGTCGTCTGCCACACCCTCCAGGTGGAGTTCGACCGGCCGATCTCGTTCAACCAGTTCCGCAAGGCGGGCCCCCCGCCGCCGTCCCCGGCCCCGCCGGTCGGCCCGGCCGAGGACACCAAGCCGAAGGTCGAGCGGGTGTCCTGCTGGCCGGCCCCCGGCGACTCGGAGGACGAGCCGGCCGGGGCCGATACCGTCGCTTACGGGGAGACGCTGCGGGACCCGAAGGGGGTGGTGGTCAAGGCCCAGCACGTCACCGCGAAGGAGTTGGTCATCGCCGCCCGGGCGACCGACCCGGCGACCCGCGAGGTGTACCAGCAGGTGTTCGGCCACGGGCCGGGCACGGTCCGGATTTGGCAGCCCGGGGAGAAGGACGAGGCCGGCCGGGAACCCGCCGGCGGGCCGCGGACGCCGCCGGTAACTCCGGCGAAGCCGGCCGAGACCGAGATGAAGCTCACCGTCGTCCACTTCGGCGGCCGGATGACGATCAAGGACAAGGGGAAGGCGTACCAGGAGGCGGTGTTCCAGGACACGGTCGAGGTGTTGCACGCCCCGGCGGCCGACCCGAACCTGTCGCTGGAGGCCCGCCGGCTGCCGGCCGGGGCGGTCCGGCTGACCTGCTCGGACCGGCTGACCGTCTCGACCACCCGACCGCCGGCCCCGCCGGCCCGGCCCGGGGAGAAGCCGCAAGACCCGCCGCCGGTGCAGCAGGACATGGTGGCGGTCGGCGACGCCTACATCCTGTCGGACGACTACGACGGCCGGGCCGAGACGATCACCTCGGACGGCCGGTACGTCACCCTGGACGGGAGCGGCACGTCGCTGGCACTGATCCGCAAGCGGTTCGGCGGGGACGAGACGCCGGGGAAGAAGATCGTGTACGACCGGCGGACGAAGAGCTTCGCCGTCTACGGGGCCGCCGGCGGGACGTACCGGGACGCCGCCCCGCCGAAGAAGAAGTTACCAGTAACCAGTCAACAGTGATCAGTCAGCAGTAACCAGTCAGCAGTCAGCTCGCCTGCCGCGCCTTCCGGTAAACGATCAGGTCCCGAAACGAGTTGGCGTGGTGAAGGCCGGGCATGGCGGTCCCCTCGTCGCAGACGGACCGAACGTGCCCCGCGATGGCCCCACAACGCCGCCTGATCACTGCTGACTGATCACTGCTGACTGATCACTGCTTACTTCTTCTGACCGGTGCACGGCTTGCCCATGACCATCACGATCAGGGTGTCGCCGGCCTTCGTCTTGTACGGGGTGACGACCGGCAGGTACTTGTCGCAGGCGCAGGTGTAGGTGATGTCGCCCAGCTCCGGCGGGCGGATGGTCAGCCCGACCCGGCCGTTCGCGTCCTTCGGCCGGTCGACCGTCACCGCCAGCTCCTGCTTCTCGACCAGCGGGAACGTCGCCCCGTCCCCGACCGGGATCGACTTCGCCTCCGTCCCGGCCACCCGGAACCCGGTCAGCTTCGGGTCCCGTTTGCGGACCGCCCGGGCCAGCTCCTCCAGCTTCGGGTCGACCTTGGCGTTGGCGGCGGTCGCCAGCACGGCCACGACCGTGACCCGGACGTTCCCGGCCGGCGGCGGGTCGTCGTGCGGGCACCAGACCGCCAGGGCCGCCAACAGCCCGACCATGCCGTCCTCCCAAAATCGTTACCGGACCCCGGCCGCGTAAATCATCGGGTTGTCGCCCGGGGCGGTGGTCATCCGCGGCTCGCCGCCCGGCCACGCCGGGTGCGGGCCGACCACGGCCACCTCCACGTCCCCGTCCTCGGCCAGGGCGAACGGCCCGTCCGGCAGGTCGCTCGCTGCCAGCAACCCCGGGTCCGGGCGGACCACTTCCCGCGGCGGTGGGGCCGGCCGGGTCTTTTCGGCCGGCGGCTCCGCACCGGGCTGTGCGACTTCCTGAACGGGCGGGTTGAGTCGCGGCCCGAACGCCAGGAGCAGCCCGGCCGCGGCCGCGACGAGGACGGCCG
>JAIEQO010001072.1 GCA_019747655.1 Gemmataceae bacterium
TACCGGCTCAGCACGTTCACCGGCTCGGTCCCGCTGCCCCGGTGGTCCTTCAGGTGGACGTACTCCATGTCCCGGTCGGTCCGCAGGACGACCCGGACGACCACCTCGTCCCCGACCCCGAGCGGGTCCTTGCCGAACGGGTCGAGGACCGGCCCGGCCTTGGTCAGCCGCCGCTTGAACAGCCGCTTTTCGAGCTTGAGCGGCGTCCCCTCGTGCGGCGTCACCTTGTCGATGTCCTCCAGGTAGGCCCAGTGGGCCCCGCCCCAACTGACGCCCTTGTCCGGCTTCGTGACGGTGATGTCGGCCAGCGACGGCACCACTTCGTTCCGCAGGAACCGCTGCTCGAAAAAGCCGGTCCCGGCCTCGACCTTCTCCGGCACGATCTTCTGCTGGCCGACCTGCACTTCCACGAGTGCGTCCGACCGGAGCAGGTTGTCGCCGCGGAGCAGGAGGGCGTACACGGCGTCGGCCGTGGCCTTCGTCGTCTTCCAGTCCTGGGTCTGCTTCTGCTTGAGCAGCCAGACCTTGCAGTCCTCGACGGCCGGCTGGTCGTTCACCACCTCGTCGAACGCCTCGATCATCACCGCCTGGGTCTCGATCGGCGCCCGGAACCAGAAGTATTGCAGCTCCAGGTCCCGCCAGAACATGCCCATCTCCTCGTTCGAGACGGACCGCTCCTTGACCGACGCCATGATCCCCTTCGGCGTCTCCCCGTCGCCCCACCGCTTCAGGGCCAGGGCGAGGTGGGCCTGCGACTGCCGGTTGGCCAGTTGCAGCCAGTGCTTCTTGGCCTGCCCGAGCCAGTAGTCGACCGCCTCCTTGTGCTCGTTGGCGACCGGCCGGTCGGCCAGGAAAAAGCTCCGGCCGTACAGGTACAGGGCGACCGTCGGCGACAGGTGGTTGTCGTCCCTCTTGCCGTGCCGGAGGACGTTCCGGTACATCCGGTCGGCCCAGGCGTCGAGCCCGGCCCACGCCTTCACGGCCGGGGCGGCGTCGAGCTTCACCCCGAGGTGCCGCAGCCGGCCGTACCCGGTGGCGATGTAGAGCGAGATGTACTCGTTCGGCGGGCCGCCCGGGAACCACGGCCAGAGGCCGTCGGCCTGTTGCAGCTCCGCGAGTTTCTGCGTGAGGCGGGCGGTTTCCTCGTCGAGCCGGTTGGCGTCGAAGAGGACGCCGACGTTCTTGCGGGCCTGCCCCTCCTTGACGGCCTGCCGCAGCCACGGCGTCTCTTCCAGCATCACACTCTTGAGGTCCTGGTTCTTCTCCAGCGGGCTGTCCAGGGCCGAGGTGTTCTTCCACAGGTCGAAGACGCGGCGGATCTTCGGGTCGCTGTTGGCGATGTGCCGGGCCAGGCTGTTGGCGTAGAGCCGGTTGAACGTCTGCTCGGAGCACTCGTAGGGGTACTCCATCAGGTACGGCAGGGCCATGACCGCGTACCACGCCGGCTGCGACACCATCTGGATGGTGTAGCTCTGATTCCGAATGGTCTCCGACCCGGCCGACTGCTTCAGCTTGGTGAACTCGAACTGCTTGGTGCCCGGGCCGCGGATCGGCAGCGGGATCGACTCCTGCACCAGCACCCGCTTCGACAGGACGGGGATGGCCCCCTCCTCGCCGTCGGACAGGCGGTCCGTCGCGGCCACGGCCTTGAAGACGACCGGGCCGGCCCCGTCCGGGACGGTGATCCGCCACGTCACCGTCTTCGACTCGCCGGCCGGCAGGTCGAACTCCTGGTCGGCGTTGGCGAGGCCCCAGGCGGCGTCGACCGCCGCGTCCGTCCGGGCGTCGCGGAGGGCGAGCCGGGCCTTCCCAACCTGCCGGGTCGCGGACCGGTTGCTGACCTTCACCGGGAACTCGATGATGTCACCTTCCCGCAGGAACCGCGGCGGGTTCGGCTGGGCCATCAGGTCCTTGGCCGTCACGACCTCGCCGCCGAGGAAGCCGCTCCGCAGCTCCTTGTCGTGGGCGTAGCCGAGGAACTTCCACTTCGTCAGGGCCTCGGGCATGGTGAAGGTCATCCGCACCACGCCCTCGGCGTCGCTGGTCAGGTGCGGGAAGAAGAAGGCCGTCTCGTTCAGGTTGGTCCGGGCGGCCACGGCCGACAGGTCGGGGCCGGGGCCGGCCGGCTTCGGTACGCCGCCGACCGGGTCATTCAGCGCGACCAACCCGCCGGCGTCGTCTTGCCGGGCGGGGGCCATGACAGGAGGCCGGCCGCCCTTGGCCTTCGCCCGGTCGAACGGCATGCCGGCCCCGTCGGCCATGAACCCCTCGGCCGCCATCGGGGCCCCGGCCATCATCGGCATCGCGTCCCGGCCCCGGCCGCCCCGCCGGACCGCCCCGAACTCGTTATTCCACCCGGCCCCGGTCTCGGCCTCGAAGTACTGGTAGCCGGAGTAGTTCTGGGTCAGCTCGGCCGACAGGCCGCGGTAGCGGAGGTCGACCGTCTTCGGGTTGCTCGGCCACTGGCCGAAGACGTACCCGAACCCGCGGGCGGAGTTCTCGAACTGGGCGTACAGGTTGGAGTGGTCCTGCCGGAAGAAGCCGAACCGGTGCATCCAGTCGTGCGGTAGATAAGCATCGAGCGACTGGTCGTACAGGGCGGCGACCATCTCCGCGACGGCCCGCTTGGCGTCCGGCCCGGTCACGACCGCCGTGAACGTCTCCTTGGCCCCGGGTTCGAGCTTCGCCCGGAACACCTCCCACTTGACCGACAGGTTCTTGTTCGTCCACGGCACGTCCACATGCCGGCTGGTCAGGTACGCGCGGTTCTCCTGCACGTGGGTGACGCGGACGGTGAACCCGCCCCGCATGGCCTCCGTCACCGGCACCTTGAGGACGTGCTGGGTCTTGGCCTGGTCGGTCCAGGCGGCCTGAAGGATTTTGCCGCGGTGCTCGACCTCGACGTAGGCCCGGCCGGCGTCGTACCCGGTGCCCCACAGGAGGGTGAACTCTTGCCCCGGCTCGACCGACCAGTCCGGCGACGAAACGAGGTCGGGGACGCGGATGTTGAGCTTAGCCGCGGCCGGGTCGAGGACCTGGACCTGGGCCCGGGCCGAGACCGGCTTGTCGAACTTGTCCGTGGTCTCGACCACGGCCCGGTAGATGCCGGCCGGGAGCTTGGCGGTCAGCTCGGCCTTGCCGTTGGCGTCGGTGGCGAAGGGGGCCGAATACACCACCTCCGTCTGCTCCCAGCTCACCGGCTTGGTCGGGTCGGGGGCGGGCTTGGCCCCGGCCGGGACCGGCCGCGGGAACCGCGGGCCGCCGTCGATCTCCGGCCGGACCACCGTGTCCGGCTGCTTCAGAGCGTAGACCTTGAGCGTACCCTTCGCTTGCTGCGGCTCGCCGTCGAGCGTGGTCGTCGAGACGGTGAGCTTGACCGGCTCGCCGGCCGTCTGCCACTCACCGAGGGTGATGGTGGCTCGGAGGGCCGTGTAGCCGACCTCGATCGACTTGGTGCCGGTCCGGGTCTCGCCGGTGGTGTCGGTCACGTCGGCCGTCACCGTGTACCGGAACGATGGGTCGTCGCTCGCGGGGACCGTCGGGTCGGGCTTGGCCACGAAGGCGACGGAGAACGACCCGTCGGCGTCGGTCGTGGCCGTCCCGTGGGCGATCTCCTGGGCCGGCCGCGACGGCATCGGCCGCCACCAGCAATACTCCCAGAACCACGGCGGCCACCGCACCTCGCGGACGACCCGGTACGACACCTTGGCCCCGCCGATCGGCACGCCGGTGTAGCTGGTCGCCTTGCCCGGGACCATGACCGCCGCCCCGAGCCGGGCCGGGTCCTTCGGGGCCTCGACCGTCACCGTGAACTTCGGCCGCTTGTACTCCTCGACCGACACCTGGGCCATCCCCGGCGGGCCGTTGACGACCTGGAGCGTCATCCGCCCGGTCAGCCGGTCGCGGGGGGCGGTGAAGGAGCCGGAGAAGGAGCCGTAGTCGTTCGTCTTGGCCTCGACCTTGGCGACCTCCTTGCCGTTCGGGTCGTTGAACTGGACGGTCAGCGGTCGACCGGCCACCGGGGTGTAGCTGTTCCCCTCGGGGTCGACGCGGACGCAGACGCCCTTGAACTGGACCGTCTGGCCGGGCCGGTAGAGCGACCGGTCGGTGAAGAAGACGGTCTGCTCGGCGGCCGGGGCCGGGCGGCCGTTCGGGTGGTGGGAGGCGAGGTGGTCGGTGGCGAGTTGCCGGCCGTTGTGGCTGGCGAGGACGATGTAGTCGCGGTTCATCTGGACGGGGACGGCGTACCGGCCGGCGGCGTCCGTCTGCCCGGCCGGGCCGGGCTCGAACGCCCGGTTCCCGGCCCGCTGGTAGTACACCTGGACCTTGGCCCCGGCGACCGGGGTGCCGGCCTTGGCGTCGACGACCAGCCCGTCGGCGGTCGCCGCCCCCTGGACGTGGCGGGCGACGACGGCGAGGTCGGTCACCCACACGCCGGTCGCCGAGACGACGTTGTTGGCGGCCCCGAAGTCGGCGTCGTGGCTGGCGAAGACGAAGTAGAACCCGGGCGGCAGGTCCTTCGGGGCCGGGACACTCTCCACCCGCTCCTTGTAGTCGGGGGTCGGCGGCAGGGCGTGCCGGAAGGCCCGCTCCGGCTTCCGCCCGAGGTACGCCTTCAGCTCATCGCCGTTGAGCTGCTCCGGCACCCAGGCCGGCCGGTTGAGGAGTTCGGCGTAGTCCGCCTTGACCACCCGGACGTGCAGCTCCGCGACGTTGCGGTATGTGACCTTGATGGCCGGGAGCGGGTCGGCCCAGACCCGCTCGGTGGTGATGTTGGCCGCCGGGGCTTCGATCTCCTGGACCAGGTTGAAGCAGAGCTTCCCGCCGGGGCTGTCGGGGAAGGCCCGCTGGCCGGCCAGGGCGATCTCCCGGGCCTTGACCAGGTCGCCCTGATCGCGGACGACGCCGGCCCACTGAAACCGGGCCATCGCCATCAGCGGGTGGTCGCCGTGCTCCTCGGCGAACCGCTTCACGGCCGCGGTGTACCGCTCGTCCTTCCCCTCGCCGACGACCCGGTTGAACCCGAACCGGAGCCGGTGCAGGTCGGCGTCGAGGAAGGCGTCCTTGTTCGCGTCGTCTTTGTGGAAGGCCAGGAGCTTCTGGTAGAGCCGGACGGCGTGGAGGGTCCGCGAGCCGGCGTCGGTGGTCTCGGGGTTCCAGGCCAGGAACTCGGCGGCGGTGCCGAAGACGGGCGAGTCGGCCGGCAGCTCCCAGGCGTCCTGGGCCTTGGCCCCGGCCTGCTCGCCGGCGGCGTAGAACCCGAGGGCGTCGAACGTCAGGATGTCGTACAGGGTCGGTCGGTACGAGTCCGGGATGGTCCCCTTCTCCAGGAGCATCTCGTAGGCGGCGACGGGGGTGGCCTTCAGCTCCTTCTCGGCCGCGAGGGCGGTGTCGAACTGCTTGGACACCTCGGCGAGGACGCGGGGGAGGTCCCAGGTGGTGAGGTCGTCGCCGGACGCCTCGCCGGCCGAGGTCCGCTGGGCGATCCGCCAGCGGTTCTGCTGGAAGTAGTGCCAGTACCAGTGGGCGAGGATGGCGTGCATGGCCGGCCGCATCTCGGCCGGGGCGGTGGCGACGGCCGCCCTCATCCGCGTGACCTTCTCCTCCGGCTTGTTCCCCTGGATGTTCCCTTCGAGGGCGATCTTCTTGGCGATGGCCTTGATCGCCTCGGGGTACGCCTTGTCCTTGAGGGCCGCCTGGATGATCGGCTCCAGCTCCTTGATGGCGGTCTGGGGCAGCCCCTTGCCGACGGCCTCGTCCACCTTCTTCCAGAGGTCGGCCCGGGGGGACGGGGGTGCGGCGGCCATGAGCACGACTCCGGCGGCGGCGAGGGCGAGCAGGAGGCCGGCGGCCAGGCGGCGGTCGGGTCGGGACATGGGGCTCGGTCCTCGCGTCCGGGGAGGCGACGTGGGGCGGACGGGTCGCTGCTGTTATAGACGACGGACCGGGGCGTGAGACGTGGCCCCGGCCGGGCCGTTACCGGGGCGTTACGCCCGTCCGACCGTCAGCCGACCCCGTACCCGGTTAGGTGGCGAACGTCGGGCGGCTGCTCGCCGAGGACGATGTCCTCCTTCGGGATGCCGGCCGCCTCCAGCTCGTCGGCCACCGGCCGGTCGGTCCCGTCGAACTGGATCCACACCTTGCCGCCGATGATGTCCAGGTGGATGAACGCCCCGTGGGCGCGGTGGCCGTTGACCCACCCGCTCTGCATGGCGATGTAATGGTCGCCGTCGGGGTCGATCATCGGGTAGCTATCGACCTCCCCGACCGACGGCTTGTGGCCGGCGTACTCCTCGACGATCCGCCGCGCGGTCTGCCGGTAGTGGGTCAGCTTATCCACTGCGTGATCCTCCGCTGTTTCGGGCGGAAAACAACGACCTTCAGCCCGATGTCGTCCGACACGATGCGCCCGAGCCGTTCGCAAAAAATGCTCTCGAACGCGGCCGTCGGGACGGCCAAGTAGAGCGACCGGCCGGGGTCCTCGGCCCGCAGGACGGCCCGGTAGACGACGTACTGCCCGACCGCCCGGTGGAAGTCGTCGATCCTCGAGTTGCTGAGGAAGCTCTGCACCTCGACGGCAATCCGCTCGCCGGCCCGCTCGGCGGCGACGGCCGCCCGCTCCCCGGCCAGGTCCACGTACAACCGTCGCCGGCCGACGGTCAGCCGGTGCGGGTCGGCGGTGATGGTCCAGCCGTCGGCCTTCAAGGCGTCGACGACCGCGTCATGATAGACGTTCTTGGCGGACATCCGCAACCTCCGGGGCCGGGAGGAGGGTGAGCCGGGCGTGCCGGCCGGGGCACTCGGCCAGGAGCCGCCGCATCGGGCACGCTTCCGCCCCGAGCGGGCAGGCGAAGTCGGCCGGGATGACGCCGGCCGCCAGTGCCCCCCGGGCCGCCGGGTGGGCGGTGCAGACGCCAATGACCGGAACCCACGGGATGTCGTACAGGGTAACGGCCGGGTCATTCAGGAGGTGTTCGAGGTAGTCGGCCCGCCAGTCGTCGCCGGGGCCGGGCGGGTCGGCCGGCAGGAACCGCACCCCGACCCGGACCGGCAACCGGTGCCAGTCGCCGTCGACCCCGTCCCGGGCGTGGTCGCAGCGGTTGGCCCGCCGGGCGAGCAGGTCGCGTTGGTCGGCGTCCGTCAAGCCGGCCCACCACCCGCGGACGGCTTCGGCGTCGGGCGGGGCGAGCCGGCGGACCAGTGGTGACGGGAGGGCGGCCATCGGCGGGCCTCGGCGAGGCGCGGGGCTACCAATCCAGGCGTGCCGCCAAGTCATCGCCGGCCGGGTCGGCCTCGGCGGCAAGCTTCCGCCCGACGAACGCACCGCCCCACAGCCCGAGGAGGGTCAGCGGCGGCCCGGCCGGGTCGGCGAGCTGGCAGACGAGGTCGTCGAGCCGGAGCCGGTCGCCCCGCGGGTCGCGGCCGGCCAGCTCGACCGGCACCCGCAGCCGGGCGAGGATGAACGTGTACCGCCGGCCGGCGACGTGCCCGTGCAGGTTGGCGACGGCCACAGGGAGCTCGTCGTAGTCCCGCCCGGCCCGCCAGTTGAACGCACCCGACCAGACCGCGTGCGGGAGGATGGTCAACGGGGCCCCGGTATCGAGAACGGCTTGGCGTGCCCCGGGGTGGGGCGGGCACCGCAGGTCGCAGTACAGCCGCCGAAGGGGGACGCGACCCAGCCCGCCGACCTGCGGCACCACATTGAACTGAGGAATCGCCGGCCAGAGCGGCGGGCCGACGAAGAGTTCGAGCGACGGCATGCCCGGTCACCACTCCCCGTAGTAGAAGACCCGCACCCGGGCCCAGTGGACGCCGAGGGCGGCCCCGACCCGCTTCTCGAGGGCGTTCGGGTCGGCGTCGTGGCCGTGGATCTTGCCGCCGTAATATGCGAAGTGGTGGCCCTCGGGGATGCCGGAGAAGTCGAGCCGGCCGGCCCGGTGGTCGGCGTAGAACCGGTTCCCCTCCTCGATCAACTCCTCCCACGTCGGCTCGGCGAGCAGGTCCGGCGGGGCCGGCGTGACGGTCGGGTCGACGGCGGGCGGCGTTGGTGTCGCGGTCGGGGTCATGGCGGTGCCTCCGGCGGGCGGAACCCACCCCCAATGTACCATCCGGCCGGCGCGCGAAAAACCCGGCGGCCGAGGAGCCGCCGGGTCGGGTGTGATCAGAGCACAGGCCGGGAGGCCTGTGCCACCAGGGACTACTTCTTCTTCGGCTCGTCCTTCTTCGGCAGGTCGGCCAGCTCGACCGGGACCGGGGCGTAGTGGCTGAACTCCATCGAGAAGCTCGCCGTACCCGCCGTCGCCGACCGCAGGTCGTTGGTGTACCCGAACAGGTTGGCCAGCGGGATCTTGGCCATCACCTGGGCCACCCCCTTGTCCTCGCTCGTCTCCTCGATCATCCCCCGCCGCCGGCTGATGTCCCCGGAGATCGACCCCTGGTACTGCTTCGGGCAGACCGCCACCACCTTCATGACCGGCTCCAGGAGCGTGATCCCGGCCCGGGTCTCGGCGTCCCGGAACGCCTCGAGCGCACACAGGTAGAAGGCGTCCTGCGACGAGTCGACGTCGTGGTACTTGCCGAAGTGCAGGTCGAACTCCAGGTCGACGAACGGGAACGGGTACTTGTACCCCTTCTTCGCCGCCTCCCGCAGCCCGTCCTCCACGCTCGGGATGTACTCCTTCGGGATCGACCCCTGGGAGACCGAATTGGTGAAGTAGACGTTGTTCGGGTCCGGCTTCACCTTCGGGTCCTTCAGCTCCTCGATCTCCTTGACCTTGCCCTCCACGTCCTCCGGGGTGAGCGGGTTGTACTTGACGTTGATGACCGCGAACTTACCCCGGCCGCCGGTCTGCTTGACGAACCGGTACTCCAGGTCGATCGACCGGGCGAACGTCTGGCGGTAGGCCACCCGCGGCTTGCCGAGCTGCACGGCCGGGTCGCTCTGGGGGATGTTCAGGGCCCGCCGCAGCTTCTCCATGCTGATCTCCAGGTGCAGCTCGCCCATCCCGGAGATGATCGTGTCCTTCGTCTCCTCGTCGGTGTGGTGCTTCAGGGTCGGGTCGTCCCGGACCAGCCGGGACAGGGCCTCGCCGACCTTGCCGCTGTCCAGCGTCTTGGCGAACGTCAGGGCGCTGGAGACGACCGGCTTGGGGAAGCTGATCGACTCCAGGGCGACCGGGTTGTCCGGGTCGCACAGGGTCTGGCCGGTGAACGTGTCCTTCAGCCCGATCCCGGCGACGATGTCGCCCGGCCCGGCCGTCTCCAGCTCCAGCCGCTTGTCCCCCATCATCCGGTAGAACCGGGCGATCCGCTCCTTCTTCCCGTTGGTCGTGTTCAGGTACGTCTCGCCCGGCTTCAACTGCCCGGAGTAGACGCGGATGTAGACCAGGTCGCCGGTACTCTCGGCGACGGTCTTGAACGCCAGGGCGGCCAAGGGCTCGGCCGGGTCCGGCTTGCGGGTGACCGGGTCCTTGGTCTTCGGGTGCAGCCCCTCGACCGGCGGCCGGTCGAGCGGGCTGGGCAGGCAGTCGACGACCAGGTCGAGGAGCTGCTGCACCCCCTGGAACATCTTCGACGACCCGCAGTGGATCGGGGTGAACAGCCCGTCCAGGGTCCCCTTGCGGAGGGCGGTGCGGATCAGCTCCTCGGGGACCGGCTTGCCCTCCAGGACCAGCTCGGTCAGCTCGTCGGACGCGGCCGACACGGCGTCCAGCAGCTCCTCGCGGCGGCGGGCGGCCTCGTCCCGGTACTGGTCCGGGATCTCGTTGATGAAGAACTTCTGGTTGGTCTTGTCGGTCGCGTCCCGGGTGATGAACTTCATCCGGACCAGGTCGATCAGCCCCTCGAACGCGGTGTCCTGGCCGGCCGGGATGGTGACCACCGCCGGGGTCGCCTGGAGCTTGTCCTTGATCTGCCCGACGCACCCCCAGAAGTCGGCCCCCATCCGGTCGAGCTTGTTGACGTAGGCCAGCCGCGGGACCTTGTACTTGTTCGCCTGCCGCCAGACGGTCTCGCTCTGGACCTCGACCCCGCCGACGGCGCAGAACACCCCGACGGCCCCGTCCAGGACGCGGAGCGACCGCTCGACCTCGGCCGTGAAGTCGACGTGGCCGGGGGTGTCGATGATGTTGATCGCCACCTCGTTCCCGGCCCGGTCGGCCCAGTCGACCGAGACGGCCGCCGAGTTGATGGTGATCCCCTTCTGCCGCTCGAGCGGGTCGAAGTCGGTGGTGGTGTCCCCGCTGTCGACGTCCCCGACCTTGTGCTTGGTCCCGCTGTAGTACAGGATCCGCTCCGTCGTGGTGGTCTTACCCGCGTCGACGTGCGCCATGATCCCGATGTTGCGAACTTTGTCGAGCATCTGTGTCGGCCGGTCGGGGGCCGCCGGCTCCTAACAAGGAACGGGGGGAGCGGACTGTCCGCCGGGGCCACGCGGCCGCGGGGTCGCCCCGGGACCACCCGCGTCGGTACGGCGGGGCCGGGGCAGGAGATAGAGGGCCCCCGGGGCCGCCCGGGTTCGGCGCGGCCGGGGTTACGGCGAGGCCGGCGGGAACGGTCCGGGGTCAACCCTTCATCCTACGGGTGTGGGTCAAACCGTCCACCCCGGCCGCGCGAAGGTGGGGTGAAGGGGCGTCAGGTCGGCGCGACGGCTTCGAGCCGGACCCGGCGGGGGCCGTACCGGAGCCGCTCCAGCGCCCGGCCCTCGATCTGCCGGACCCGCTCCCGGGTCAGCCCGAGGCGGGCGCCGATGGCCTCCAGCGTCTGCTCGGGCGTCCCGATGCCGAACCGGGCCCGGAGGATCTCGGCGTCCCGGTCCGGGAGCGAGGCGAGGACCCCGGCGACGACCCACTCGCGGCGGCCGGCCGCCTCGGCCGCCTCGAACTCGGGCACCCGCTCCGGGGCGACCGGGGCGGACCCGGCCGCCCCCCGCGGGCCGAGGCGGGCGCGCCGGGTCAACCGGTCGACCTCGGCCGGGGGGAGCGGGCGTGTCCCCTCCACGGCCCGGACCGGGAGCCGGATCAGCCCGGCCCGGCGGGCGATCGCCCGATCCACCACCACCCGGACCTGTTGGCAGGCGTACACCGTGAATATCGCCCCGCACCCCGGGTCGAAGACCTCGGCCACCCGGAGCAACCGCAGGAATCCCACCTGGGCGAGGTCGGCCGGGTCGAGCCGCCCGGCCCGCCGGGCGGCGCACCGGAGGCAGATGCCGAGGTGGCCGCAGGCGAGCCGGTTCCGGAGTTCGATCAGCCGCCCCCGGTCGGCCGCGCAGACCACCCGCCGGCGGCGGCCGCGGACCCGGACCACCGGCCCGAGGGCGGCCAACTCCGACAGCAGGCGGTCGGTCTCGGCCGGGGACATGGCCGGGAGCGCGATCAGGTTGCGGTCGAACAGCCGGGCCGCGACGGCGACGGGGATCGGACGGCGGTACATGGTAACAACCGGATCAGGCGGCGCAGCGAACCTAGCGGCCAGGTGGTCGACGCCGCCCTCCAGCTCCAGGTCGTATCAACCGGATCAGGCGGCACAACTAACTTAACCGGCTGCTCTTTGCCGTGCAAGGATCGGCCCGTTCGCACCGGGCGGCTGCCGGGTGGTGGGAGGTGAACTTCCCAACCCCCCTGAACCTCCTCGCCGTTACGACCGCCCGCTCCCACCCGCCGACCGCCGACGGGCGGACTTCGTTACATCCGCGCCGTCCGTCCTGTCAGGTTTTCCCGCCGATCGGCACGACCGGTATCACGGTTGCTCCCGTCACGCCCGGCGTTTCCGGACTCGTACTCGTTACCGGCCGCCACATCGGGTCGCGGCCGCACCGCCCCAACTCGTTCGGTTCATCCCGTACCGCCATCCGGAGGTCGCAATGCGCTCCCCCCTCCGCGGCCGGGCATCCGCCCGGTCCCGCCCGCGGGTCGAATTCCTGGAGGGCCGGGACGTTCCCGCCCTGCTCCTCGGCCTGACCACCGCCAACCAGCTCGTCCGGTTCGACTCGGCCACCCCCGGCACCCCGATCGGGGCCCCGGTCGCCGTCACCGGGCTGGCCGGCGGCGAGAACCTGGTCGGCCTCGACTACCGCCCGGCCACCGGCCAGCTCTTCGCCGTCGGCAGCACCAGCCAGGTGTACACGGTCAACCCGACGACCGGGGCGGCCACCGCCGTCGGGGCCGCCTTCACCCCCGCCCTCGACCCGGCCGCCACCGGGTACGGGGTCGACTTCAACCCGGTCGCCGACCGCATCCGGGTGGTCGCCTCGACCGGCCAGAGCCTGCGGATCGACCCGACGACCGGGGCGGCGACGGCCGACACCGCCCTCGTCTTCGACCCGGCCGACCCCCAGAACCAGGGCTTCTTCGGGACCTCCGGCGGGCCGATCGCCCCGGGCCCCCAGGTGGTCGCCGTCGGGTACACCCTGAACGACCCGGACGCCAACCCGGCCACCGCGGCCGTCACCACCCTGTACGGGATCGACGCCGGGCAGGACCTGTTGGTCCGCATCGGCGGGCCGGACGGGACCCCGAGCCCGAACGCCGGGCAGACGGTGGTGGTCGACCAGCTCCGCAACGCGACCACCTTCGCCCTCGTCGACTTCGGCCCGGACGCGGCGTTCGACATCGAGCCGCTGTCGGACGCGGCCTACGCGGTCACCGGTTCGGCCCTGTACTCGGTCAACATCACCACCGGGGCGGTGACGCCGCTCGGGGCGGTCGCCGGCACGGCCCTCCGCGGGCTGGCCGTGATCCCGGCCGCGGCCGGGGCCGGGACCGTCTCCCTGTCGGCCGCCACCGCCGCCTTCCCGGCCACCCGCGGCCCGCTGGCCGTCACCGTCACCCGGACCGGCGGGACGGCCACCGCCGCCACCGTCAGCTTCGCCACCTCGACCGGCGGGGCGGCCGGGAACGCGGTCGCCGGGGTCGACTTCCTGCCGGCCTCCGGGACGGTCACGTTCAACCCGGGCGAGACCAGCCGGCAAATCTTCCTCCAGCTCCCGGCCGGCACCCCGGCGGCGAGTCCGGAGAAGACGTTCACCCTGACCCTGACGGACCCGACCAACGGGGCGACCCTCGGGGCGACCACCGCGGCGACGATCACCATCCCGGCGGTGGCGGCCGCCACCCCGACCCGGTTTTTCACCGCGGCCGGGAACGGGCAGGTGTTCGTGTTCGGCGTCGGCGGAACCGGGACGACCCCGGCGTTCACCCTGACCCCGTTCGGGACCGGGTACACCGGGTCGCTGGCGGCGGCCGTCGGGGACGTGACCGGGGACGGGACGGACGACATCGTGGTCGGGGCCGGGCCGGGCGGGGCCCCGCGGATCACGGTGTACGACGGGGCCACCCTGGGGGCCTCCGCCCCGACCGTGCTGGCCAACTTCTTCGCCTACGAGAGCACCTTCCGGGGCGGGGTGTACGTGGCCGTCGGGGACGTGAACGCGGACGGCCAGGCGGACGTCATCGCCGGGACCGGCAACGGCGGCGGCCCCCGCGTCCAGGTGTTCGGCGGGCAGGGGCTGACCGGCACCAACCAGACCGTCCTGGCCAACTTCTTCACCGTCGAGAGCACCTTCCGGGGCGGGGTGACGGTCGGGACCGGGGAGTACACCGGCGACGCGAACGCCGATGTCCTGGCCGGCACGGGCGTCGGGGGCGGGGCCCGGGTGCAGATCTTCAGCGGGGCAACGGTCCTGGCCGGCGGGACCTCGACCCCGGCCCCGGCGGCCAACTACCTGGCCTACGCCGACCCGTTCCGGGGCGGGGTGTTCGTGGCCGGCGGGGACGTGAACGGGGACGGGCTGGACGACGTGGTCACCGGGGTCGGGTCCGGCGGCGGGCCGAACGTCCGGGTGTTCGGCGGCGCCACGACCACCCCGATCGGCAGCTTCTTCGCCTTCCCGCCGGCCGACCCGGGCGGGTCGGCCGGGGTCCGGGTGGCGGTCGTCGACCCGACCTCCGACGGGGCCCACCCGATCAGCACCGGGGGCGGGGCCGGGGCGTCCGGGGCCGTCCGGTTCTTCGACATCACCGGGGCGTCGGCCGGTGGCACCCTGAACCCGTTCCCCGCCGGGTTCAACGGCGGGGTGTTCGTCGGCTGACCGCCCGGGGCGACGCCCGGCCGCGGGGCTGACGCCCCGGGCTACTGGCGGTCGTCCCTTCGGGACTGCAACACTCCGGAGCCGCGAAGCGGCGACAGGCACGAGCCCGGGGCGTCAGCCCTGGGTCCGGTTGGCGTCTTCCTCATCTTCCCAAGGAGTTCGACCGTGGACCAGAACCTGACCCCCGACCGCCGCGGGTTCGTGCTGGGCGGGCTAGCCGCCGCCGGGGCGGCCGGGCTGGCCGCCGCGACCGCCGGCCGGGCGGACGCCCAGCCCCGGGCCGGGGGCACCCTGCCGAACCTGTACCCGACCTGGAACGCCCGGCTGTTCCGCCTCTTCCAGAAGCACGAGAACGCCCACGTGGCGGCCTTCCTCCCGCGGATCCGGGCGCTCGGCGGGACGCCCCGGCCGCGGCCGAACTTCAAGGGGCTGGAGCAGCCGGACGTGGTCGCCTTCGCGACCATCGCCCAGGTCCTAGAGAACACCGGGACCGGGGCGTACAACGGGGTCGCCCCGGTCGTCTTCAGCCGCCAGGTGCTGGCCTTCGCCGCGTCGGTGGCCCTGATCGAGGCCCGGCACTCGGGGTGGATCAACACCCTGTTCAACGACCCGCACACCCAGAACGTGTTCGGGGAGGAGCAGGACTTCGAGCGGGCCCTGACCATCCAGGAGATCGTCGACCTGGCTTCGCCGTTCATCCAGGACCTGAACGGCGGCCCGCCGCTGACCTTCAACGCCACCCCGTCCCGGGCGAACGACATCGCCATCCTGAACTTCGCCCTGGCGCTGGAGTACCTGGAGCAGGAGTTTTACAACATCAACGTCCCGAAGTTCTACCCGCAGCCGGCGGGTACGGGGACCGGCGGCGGGTGAGCCGGCGGCCGAGCGTCAACGGCGGGCGGGGGGCTTCGGGCCCCCCGGTTCGTTGAAGCGGGGTCAGTACCCGAGGACGGCCCGACGGCCGGGGCCGTCGTACACGAGGACGCACTGGTCGAGCACGTCCCGGCCGACCAGGGCCTGGTAGCCGAGCGCCCCGAGCTGCCGTTCCACGACCAGCAGCGTCCGGATCGTGAGGCCGGACTTGGGAACCCCCGGGTCGGCCGCGACCGTCAGCCCGACTTCGTACTCGAAGAGCGGGGCCACGCCGCCGAGCGCCGGGCTGTTCACGAACACGGTCCGACGGACCGGGAGGCCGGACGCGACCAGCGGGGCGAGTACGGCCGGGTCGAGCACCGTCACGTCCGCCCCGGTGTCGATCAGCGCCTCGGCCACCACCGGCGGCGGGATCGGCGACCCGGAGGCCCGGCGGGAGTGGACGAGGGCGAACGGCAGGCCGACCAGGATCGGGACCAGCGGGCCGTCCGTCCCGACCGGGATCAGGTGCGTCTTCACCCCTCCCCCCGGGCGAGTGACGCGAGTAGCTCGGGCCGCCAGTCGAGGTCCCGCCGCTTGACCCACTGGACCAGGTACGGGTCCCGCCCGTACCGGGCGGCCCCGGCCCGGGACGCCTCGATGTTGTCGTCGTACACGCCGACCACCTCGTCCCCCTTGAGCAGGACGAACCGCCGGTCGTGCCCCTCGGCCAAGAGCCGCGGCAGCTCCCGGAAGTAGGTGATGAACTCGGCCTTAACCCGCTCGACCGACCGGCCCCACCTGAGCCGGGGCGCCGTGTCCCCGTCCCGCGGCTCGAAGTACACGGCCAACCAGTCCCGGTCGTCGGGGTCGACCCGCTGGGTCAGGAACGGGACGCCGAGCCGGCACCCGGCCGCAACCGCCTCCGTGTTGTCCTCGTACAGGTCGATCACGGCCTCGCCCTTGACCAGCACGAACCGCCCGGCCTGCCCCTCAGCCAGCAGCCGGGGTAGCTCCCGGTAGAGGGTGGCGAGTTCGGCCTTGATCGGGTCGAGCGACTCCGGGAACGCGGGCTCGGCGGTCGTCATGGTCGGCACCTCCGCCCCCAGTATACCCGTCACGGCGTCCCGCCGAAGTGCCCCTTCTTGACCGCCCCGTCCCGGATCAGGGTGTACTCCAACGGCAGGAAGCTGGCGAAGTCCTTGTGCCCCAGCACGAACGCCACGTCGTCCGGCCGGAGCGTCTCCCAGGTGTGCAGACCGGCCAGGATGTCGCCCGGGCGGATGCTCGCCCCCGCCGCCACCCCGCCGGCCAGTACCTCGGTCACCAACAGCCCCCCGCGGAGGGCCGGCTCGGCCCGCTGGACCACCCCCGCGGCCACCGGCTGGACCTTCACCCCGAGCCGCCGCCAGACCACCTCGGCCGCCCCGGCCGGGGCCGGCTTCGGCCCGACCTCCAGGGCCAGCTCCAAGTCCACCCCCGCCCCGGCCCGGACGACCTTCACCGGCAGTTTGGCCCCGGCCGGCTTCTCCAACAGGCTCCGCTCCCAGTCGACGGTGGTGACGACCGGCACGTCCCCGGCCCGCTCGACCACGTCGCCGACCCGGAGCCCGGCCGCGGCCGCCGGCGAGTCGGCCTCGACCGCCTCGACCGTCACCGCCCGCCGGGCCGGGGCCTCGGTCGCGTCCCGGGCCGCGGCGTCCTTCAGCGTCAACCCAAGCCGGGCTCGAACCCCGCCCCGCTGCCGGGCGGCCAACCCGCCGACCATCTCGGCCGTCCGGCCCACGACGAAGTCGATCGGCAGGGCGAACCCGATGTTCTGGGCCCCGGCCCGGATGGCCACGTTGACGCCCACCAGCTCGCCGAGCACGTTCAGGAGCGGCCCGCCGCTGTTCCCGGGGTTGATCGGGGCGCTGGTCTGGATCAGCCCCTTGTACCCGGTGTCCTTGTTCAGCGACACGTCCCGGCCCTTGAACGACACCCGGCCGTGGGTGACGGTGTGCTCGTACCCGTAGGCGTTGCCGATGGCGATGACCGCCTCGCCGACCATCAGGTCGGCCGACGTGCCGAACGGCAGGACCGGCAGCGGCCGGGGCGGGTCGATCTTGATGACGGCGAGATCGGCCTCCTTGTCGGTGGCCACCACCCGGGCCGGCATCCCGGCCCCGTCGTGCAGCCGGACCCGCAGGGCCGACACGTCGTCGATCACGTGGAAGTTGGTCAGCACATACCCCCGCGGGTCGAGGACGATCCCGGTCCCCATCCCGTTGACCTGCTGCGGCCGGACGGCCGAGGCGTTGAACCCGTCCGCCGTCCCCGGAACGGTCCGCTCGCTGTGGATGTTGACCACCGCCGCCTTCACCCGGTCGTACACGTCGACGACCTCGTCCCGCCGCTTGCCCGGGGAAACAGTCCGGACGGCGGGGACGACTTCCGACGCCGCCGGCGGGGCGGTCCGGGCGGCCGGCACGACGGCCGGGGAGAGGGAGGCAAGGCCGGCCCCGACGGCCAGCCCGGCGGGGAGGAAGAGCCGGCGGGCCAGGCGCGACAGGGTGCGGGAAGCGATCGGCGGACGCATGGTGCCCCCGGGTGCTGTCCGACCGGACGGGGGCCGCGGGCCGAGGGGGCGGCGTCCGTGCCGTCGGATCGACAGCCCCCTAGTTCGGCCCGGTGCGGCGGCCGGCTGCACGCGGCAAGGGGTTACGGAGCCGGGATTCCCGGCCGACGGTGCGGCTGCGCCGGCAGTACCCGAGCGGGCGCGTGCCGCCGGTCGGGCCGGTCGGCCCGGGGGTGCCGGTTGTTCCGGCCGGGCGTAGGGTGAGCCCGGGCGGGCCCGCTTCTGGTGGCGCCGGCGGCTTGCGTGTGGAGACTTGGGTGATGGCCCGAACGCCGCGGATGGAGCAGATCGAGGCCCTGCTGGCGGACGACCCGGACGACCCGTTCCTCCGGTACGGGCTGGCGATGGAGCACGCCTCGGCCGGGGACGACGCCGGGTGCGTGGCCGTCCT
>JAIEQO010001031.1 GCA_019747655.1 Gemmataceae bacterium
GACGCGGCGAAGACCGCCCCGAAGGCGGCCGCCCCGAAGGCCGACCCGCCCGACCCGCTCCCGCCCGGGGCGGTGGCCCGGATGGGCAGCCCGCGGCTCCGCCACCCGGGCGGTATGGCCTCCCTCCTCTTCGGTCTGGACGGCAAGGTGCTGGTCTCGGCCCACGAGCCGATCGCCTGCGTCTGGGATGCGGCCACCGGCCGGCTCGTCCGCGAACTCGGCTCACGGTCCGACGACGCGGACACCGACGTCGCCGTCGGGGTCGGCATCCTGGCCGACGGCAAGACGCTGGTCGTCACCGGGGACCGCCGGACCGGCCGGCGGACGTCCGTCTCCCGGTGCTTCGTCTGGGACCTCGGGCGGGACGCCGAGGCCCGGGTGTTCCGGGTCGACCACAGCAAATTCAAGACGCCGTTCAGCAACCCGCGGACGTTCGCCCCGGACGGGTCGCTCATGGCCGAGGCCAACCCCCACGGCACCGCCGTCCACCTGTTCGACCGGGACGGGAGCCCGGCCGGCGACCTCGACCACGTGTTCCCCGAGAACGGCCGGGCGTGGCCCCGCGACCCGCTCGCCTTCTCCCCGGACGGGAAGCTCCTGTACGTGCCCCGCGAGGACCTCGGGCTGGTGGTTTGGGACACCGCCACCCGCAAGCCGGTGCGGACGGTAGGTGAGGGCCGGCGGCCGGTCGCCGTGGCCGCGTCGCCCGACGGCAAGCAGGTGGCCACGTTCGACGTCGCGGAGCCGCAGAAGGACCAGGGCTGGCGGCGGGCGCCGGAGGCCGTCCGGGTGTGGGACCCGTCGACTGGTAAGGCGCTCGCCGAGTTCGCCTGGAAGGCCGACCCGGACGGCCAGTACACCCACTTCGTCGGGTTTCTGCCGGACGGGTCGCTCTGGGCGGCGGCCGCCTCGCTGTCCGACCTGACGTTCCGGCGGTGGGACCGGGAGACCGGCCGGCCGGCGGCCGACTGGGCGGCCCGGCTGCCCAACCAGTCCATTCAGGCGGTGGCCGTCTCCCCGGACGGGTCCCGGACCGCGGCAGCCGGGCACGACGCCATCATCCGCCTGCTCGACGGCCGGACCGGGAAGGACGTGACCCCCGGCGGCGGGCACCGGGCCGAGGTCGTCGACCTCCGCTTCACCCCGGACGGCCGGCGGCTCGTCACCGCCTCCGCCGACCACACCGCCCGTACCTGGGACGCCGGGACCGGGACGGAACTCCGGTCGGTCGAGGTGGCCGAGCAGTACCCCCGGCTGTCGCCCGACGGGGCGACCGTGTACGCCGCCAAGTACACCCCGGCCGGCGGGAAGGAGGCGTGGACGACGATCGCCCGGGACACCGCCACGGGCCGGGAGAAGTGGCGGCTGCCGGACGCCCTGGTGGTCGCCCCGCACCCGGACGGGGGGACGGTCTGGCGGTACGGCCCGAAGGAGATGGAGGCGACCGTGGCGGACGCGGCGACCGGGGCGCCCGGGCGGGTGATCCCCGGCCCCGGCCTGCCGGCCGCGTTCGGGGACGGCGGCCGACTGGCCATCAGCCTGACGGGCAAGGGGGCCGAGGTGAGCGGGTGGGACGTGGCCACCGGCCGGAAGCGGTTCGGCTGGGACCTGAAGGAGGCCGGGCTGCTCCGGGCCGGGCCGCTGAAGCACAACCTGAACCAGGAGTACGCCGACTCGGTCGGCGCCGTCGCCGCCTCGCCGGACGGGAAGCACCTGGCGGTCGTCGTCACCCGAAACTTGGTGGTCGAGGACGACGCGGCATCGGTCTACCTGTGCGAGGGGGCGACCGGGAAGGTAGTCTGGCAGGTCAAGTCGGACGCCATGTTCGCCCGGACGGCGGCGTTCAGCCCGGACGGCAATCTGGTCGCGGTCGGCGGGAACGCGGCGAAACTGTTCGACGCCGCGACCGGCGAGGAGCGGGCCGCGTTCGCCGGCCACCGGGGGTTCGCCCAGCAGGTCGCGTTCTCGCCGGATGGCAGGCGGCTGGCGACCGGCGGGGCCGACGGCACGGCCGTCGTCTGGGAGGTGCCGCGGAAGTGACCGCCGGCGGCGCGCCCCTTCAGCTCACCGCCCGGCTCAGGTCCGGGATGCGGCCGAACGCGATGCGGTTCGGGGCCGCGTCCCGCAGGCCCCACATCGTCCCGAAGTAGACCACGCTCGCCCCGAACTCGGCGTTCACCCCGTCCATCGCGTGCGACAGCCCGGCCGCCCGCCGGTCGGCCTCGAACAGCGACGGCGTCGCCCCGGCCGCCGGGACCAGGTCCACCAGCGCCATCCCGACCTTGAACGGCACCCCGGCCGCCCCGTCCTTCGGCCGTTTCCCCCACAAATGACCCACCGCCCGCAGGAAGCTCGGCGTGTCCTGGCAGTGGGCCAGCCGGCACCCCGCCCCCCACCCCGCCTTGCCCCACCCGGCCGGGGCCGGGGCCGCCCCGGCCTCCCCCTTCCAGTCCACCCCGACCGACACCCCGCCGGCCCAGTACCCCTCCTTCCGCAGCCGGGCCGCCGCCTTGTGGGTCAGCCGGACCAGCACCCCGAGCGCCCCGTCGTCCGTCCGCAGTTCAGGCGGCAGGACGTGCGAGTGGCTGACCGTGTGCCGCTTGGTCGGCTTCTCCGGCACGTCCTCCCCCCGCAGCACCCGGAACCACTTCTCCCCCAGCACCCGGCTCCCCCAGACCGCCGCCAGCGTCTTCGCCGGGGCGGCCACCAGTTGGGCCGCGGTGAAGATGCCGTGCAGCTTCAGCCGCCGCTCCATCCGCGGCCCGACCCCGGGGAAGTCGGTCGGCTTGAGCCGGCCGAGGTCGGCCGCCAGGTCGTCGTCCCGGAGGACCGTCAGCCCGTCCGGCTTGTGCAGGTCGGCGGCCACCTTGGCCAGCAGCTCGTTCGGCCCGGCCCCGACCGAGCACCGCATCCACTCCCCGGCCCGGTCGTAGATCGCCGCCTTGACCCGGCGGGCCAGTTCGATCGCCCGGTCCGGGTGTCGTTCGTCGCCCAACAACTTGCACGACAGCTCGTCGACCGACATCACCCGGCCGACCGGCAGGACCGACCCGACGGCGTCCAGGATGCGGTGGTGGACGACGACGTACCGGTCGTGGTCGGCCTCCCGGGTGATCAGGCCCGGGCAGAGCTTGCGGGCCTGCCAGACCGGGGTGCCGGTCTTCACCCCGAACGCCCGGGCCTCGTAGCTGGCGGCGATGCAGAAGGTGGTCTCGGCCTTCGTCGGGATGACCGCCACCGGCCGGCCCCGCAACGACTTGTCGTCCTGCTGCTCGACCGAGGCGAAGAAGGCGTTCATGTCCACGAACAGGTAGCGGAGCGGCACGGCCGGGCCTCCCAAAAGATCGAATGTCCACTACTAATCATTCGTTCTGTACACTCCCGTTTGGGGAGTGCAAGCGGATTCCGGGGAAATGACCCGAAAAAGGCGGTGCCGGATGTGACGGTTGTTCCGGCGGCCCCTCCCGCCGGGCGGCCGGATATACTGGTGTGGGTTCGGGGGTCGGCCGGAGGGCGGCGATGCCGGGGCGGGTGGTGCTGGCGATGAGCGGCGGGGTGGACAGCTCGGCCGCGGCCGTGCTGCTCCGCCGGCAGGGGTACGAGGTCGTCGGGCTGTTCATGCGGACCGGGGTGGAGGACCACGGGTCTTCCCACGCCGACCGCAAGAAGGGCTGCTGCTCGGCCGTCGACGCCGGGGACGCCCGACGGGTGGCCGACCGGCTCGACATCCCGTTCCACGCCCTCGACTTCGAGGCCGAGTTCGGCCGGGTCATCGACTACTTCGCCGCCGAGTACGCCCGCGGCCGGACCCCGAACCCGTGCGTCGTCTGCAACACCTGGCTGAAGTTCGGGCAGTTGTGGGCGTTCGGGAGGCAGCTCGGGGCCGACCACATCGCCACCGGCCACTACGCCCGCATCGTCAACGGCTCGGAGCTGCACAAGGGGCTCGACCCGGACAAGGACCAGAGCTACGTCCTGCACGGCATCCGGCGGGAGGTGCTGCCGCACCTCCTCTTCCCGGTCGGCGGATACACCAAGCCGGAGATTCGGGTGATCGCCCGGGAGGCCGGGCTGCTCGGGGTGGCCGACAAGCCGGACAGCGTGGAAATCTGCTTCGTCCCGGGCGGCGACCACACCGCCGTCGTCCGGCAGCGGCGGCCGGAGGTGGCCACCGCCGGCATCATCCGCGAGAAGGACGGCACCATCTTGGGCGAACACGACGGCATCGACCGGTTCACCGTCGGCCAGCGGAAGGGGCTCGGGGTGGCCGCCGGGCGGAAGCGGTTCGTGCTGGAACTGCTACCCGAGAGGAACGAGGTGGTGGTCGGCGACGCCGAGGACCTACTGGCCGGCGGGCTGGTGGCGTCCGGGGTGAACTGGCTGATGGACGAGCCGGCCGGGCCGCTCCCCTGCTCCGCTAAGATTCGCTACCGGCACGCCGGCGTCCCGGCCACGGTGACGGCCCTTTTGGGCGGCGGGGCCGTGGTCCGCTTCGCCGAACCGCAGCCGGCCGTCACGCCGGGGCAGGCGGTGGCGTTCTACGCCGGAAGCCGGGTCCTGGGTGGGGGTTGGATCGAGCGGGCGGCCGAGTAAAGGGCTTGATTCGCCCTACCCCTCCCCCCTCTTTTTTCGTAACTCCAGCCGGCTTGACACAAAGTCTTTGTTCGACAGGGTTTTCGCTCGGCCGAACCCGCCCCGCTTCACGACCACCCGGTCACGGTCGGCTCGGGTTTTCGCGTTAACCCTTTACTCTTACTTATCTTCCGTTACAACTTCGCCGTTGCCGTATACGGCAACGGAAACCGCCACCCCGCGCTGCGACCGAAACCAGTTGGGACGGTACTGTACACAATACCACATTTCACACGGGTGTCAAATTCCGGAGCCGGATTCCGAAGTGGCATTGCCGAAAGTGTGGGCCTGAAAAGACCGCCCCCGCCAGGGAAGCGTGGGCTGCAGGGCGGCCTCACACCTGGCGGGGGCGGGGTTCCGAAAGCGAACCGGAACGCAGTCGAAACGGATAAGACCACCCCCGAATCCGGGGGCCTGTACTCCGAGGACGAAAGTTGCCGAGCGATGTGCTCAACATAAGCACGGGTCATGCCGGTAGGCAAGACGATCCGGAACAATTCTGACAACTCGTTTTTGTAATTCAACTTATAGTGCTTCCGGAGTAAAAGTGCGGCGTGAACTCCGGTCGGCAAGAGTGTCAGAAAACTGGGCGCCGGGCTGACAAGTTGTCAGTTTTTCGGACCGGTTGTGTTGCCAGGCCCGACAGAGCGGTTTATAGTGTGAGTAGACCGGCCGCGGTTCTCGAACTGAATGGGCGACAGTTCGAGGGCTTAGCGGCCGGTCTACTTTTTTGCGCCCGTCTCGACCCGATGTCGTCTTCTTCTTGAAGGCGGCCGTTTTTCGGGTCACACCCCGAAGCAAAACCCGGAACGCGGCGTCATGGGACCCGGGGTTTCACCCCGGGCTCTGTTGTGGCAGCCCTTCAGGCTGCGGGGGAAAAACCACCCGACCCCGAAGGGGTCACACAGCCTAGCCCGGGGTGGAACCCCGGGTCGGCTCCGACCACCCGGCATACGACCCGGGACACCGGCGGCCAACACCCGACCCCGCACAACCGTTGCCAGCTTGTTACACCCCTGAAACGCCCCGACTGGTATCACTGAGCCAGGCCGGGCGGCCGCCGGGCCGGCCGGTTCCTCCGTCCGAAGGAGAGGCGATGCGACGGGCACCCACGTGGCTGATGGCCGGGTCGCTGGCGGCGCTGGCCGCCGGCGTCCTCCTGACCCCGACCGCCGGGGCCGGGGAGATCGGGTTCGTCGAGGACTTCGCCCTGGCGAAGGACCGGGGGGCGGCCCTCAAGCAGCTCATCCCCGGCACCGAGGACTACTACTACTTCCACGCCCTCCACTACCTGAACACCGGGCAGTGGGAGAAGGTCGAGCCGCTGACCAAGACCTGGCACGAGCGGCACAACCAGACCCCCCGGCTGACCGAGGTCCAGACCCGGTACGCCCTGCTCGCCTACGAGAAGGACCCGGCCAAGGCCCTGGCCTACGTCCGCGACCGGCTCGGCCTCCGCTTCGACCACCAGAAGGAGACGCCCGGGGCCGCCCCGGACCTGCCGGTCGCCCTCGACCCGAAGCTGATCGCCTGGGACACCCTCAAGGCGAGTTCCTTCGCCCGCTGGGGCAGCCTCGACAACTTCGAGGACGTGGCCCTCGACCGGCTGGCCGGCGACAAGCTGATCTGGGAGAACCGCCGGCAGCTCCTCTCCCGGCTCCAGCGGCCGGACATCTCGAACCTCGCCAAGCTGGTCAACGACGACTTCGGCTCGCCCCACGCCCAGGCGTTCGGGTCGCTCCCGGTCCACCGGCTGATGACCCGGGTCCAACTGGACGAACTGCTCAAGCTCAACCCCGGCGTGCTGACCGTCGCCGGGTTCGTGCAGGCCTACATGGCCAAGCTCCAGCCCGGGGCCGACGACGACTGGAAGCGGGACCCGAAGGTCACGGCCGCCTACCTCGACCGGATGCAGGCGTTCGCCGACCGGCTGCCGCCGGCCCACAACGCCGTCAAGGCCCACGTCCTGTTCCACCGCCTCGCCTTCGACCGGTCCCAGGGCGTGTACGACCGCAACCGGTTCGTCGCGTACCTGCAACTGCCGCGGAACCAGCCGTACATGGCCGCCCGGTGGAACGAGCGGGACGAGTCCCGCCGCTGGCCGGCCGACCTGAACGCCGACCTGTCGGCCGCCACCCTGATGGCCCCGGTCGGGGCCGACGAGCCGCTCGTCCGCGACTACCTCGAACACTTCCTGGCCGGGGCCGAGGATACCAAGGCGTTCGACCAGTACATCGACGAGACGTTCCTCCGGCACCGGCTGGCCGAGGCCAAAATCCTGGCCGGGGCCGGCGACGCCGAGCGGTGGGCGTCGCTCCTGCCGCCCGAGCAGTACCGGCAACTGAAGGACCGGGTGGACCTCGACTTCGCCCCGACCAACAAGACCGAGTTCGGGGTCGACGAGCCGATCCGCGTCGAGCTGTCCGTCAAGAACGCCCCGTCGCTGTTGGTCAAGGTGTACGAGATCAACACCCGGCACTTCTACCGGACGTTCGGCCGGGAGGTGGACACCGACATCAACCTGGACGGGCTGGTGGCCAACTCCGAGCGGGTCGTGGCCGGCAACCCGGACCCGTTCCGGCGGACCGCCCTGACCCTGGAGTTCCCCGACCCGAAGGCCGGCCCGGCGTTCCCCGAGCCGAACCGGCCGGGCGTCTACGTCATCGACCTGATCGCCAACGGCAAGTCGAGCCGGGCCCTGGTCCGCAAGGGCCGGCTCCACCCGGTCGTCACCACCGGGACGGCGGGTCAGGTGGTCCGGGTGGTGGACGAGAAGAACCAGCCCGTGACCGACGCGACGGTCTGGATCGGCGGGCAGGAGTTCGCCCCGAACAAGAGCGGGGCGGTGATCGTCCCGTTCAGCACCTCGCCGGGCCGCCGGCCGGTGGTCATCAGCCGCGGCGACTTCGCCTGCCTCGACCACCTGCAACACCAGCCCGAGGGGTTCGCCCTGACGGCCGGCATCCACGTCGACCGGGAGAGCCTGCTGTCGCAGCGGGTGGCCCCGGTCCTGGTCCGGCCGGGCCTGACCCTCAACGGCACCCCGGTCTCGGTCAACCTGCTCGAAGACGTCCGGCTGCGGATCACCTCGGTCGATCACGACGGCGTGCCGGCCTCCACCGAGCAGCCCGACTTCAAGCTGTTCGAGGACCGCGAGTCGGTCCACGAAATCCGCGTCCCGCCGCGGCTGGCCGCGCTGAGCGTGGCCCTGACGGCCCGGGTGAAGGTGCTGAGCACCGGCCAGACGGTCGACCTGGCCGCGGCCCAGACGTTCACCCTGAGCGGCATTGCGAAGACCGACCGGATCGAGGACCTGCACCTGGCCCGGTTCGGCAGCGACTACTGCGTCGAGGTGCTCGGCCGGACGGGTGAGGTGAAGCCCGACCGGGCGGTGACGGTCGTGCTCAAGCACCGGGAGTTCAAGGAGCCGGTGACGGTCGCCCTGAAGACCGACGCCAACGGGCGGGTGGCCCTCGGGCCGCTGGCCGACATCCAGACCGTGACCGCGACCGGCCCGGAGGGGACGGCCCACACCTGGAACCTGCGGACCGACCGGCACACCTACCGGCAGCTCGTCCACGCCAAGGCCGGCGAGGTGGTGGCCGTGCCGTACCTGGGGACGGCCGGGAAGCCGGACCGGGCCGAACTCGCCCTGTTCGAGATGCGGGGGAACGAGTTCCGGGCCGACCGGTTCGACGCCGTCGCCATCGCCAACGGCATGATCGAGCTGAAGGGGCTGGCCGCCGGCGACTACGACCTGTGGTTGAAGGAGTCCGGCGACAAGCTCCGCGTCCGGGTGGCGGCCGGGCCGGAGGTGGCCGGGCAGCTCCTCAGCCCGGTCCGACACCTGGAGCGGCCGGCCCTCAAGCCGGTCCAGATCGCCTCGATCGCCGCGGAGAAGGACGACCTCGTCGTCCGGCTCCGGGACGCCTCGAAGTTCACCCGGGTTCACATCCTGGCCACCCGGTACGTCCCGGCGTTCTCGGCGTTCGCCGACCTCGGCAAGGTCCGGGACGCCGAGCTGGACGGCATGTTCCCGTCGAACGCCGAGTCGGTCTACCTGACCGGCCGGAACATCGGCGACGAGTACCGGTACGTCCTCGAACGCCGCGGGCAGAAGAAGTTCCCGGGGAACATGCTGGAGCGGCCGGGGCTGCTCCTGAACCCGTGGGCGGTGCGGACCACCGAGACCGGCGAGCAGCAGGCCCAGGCCGGGGAGGCGTTCCGCCGCAAGGGCGGGGTGGCCCCGAGTGAGTCGGCCCCGCGGCCGGAGCCCAAGTCGGACGCGATGGACCGGGCCGCCCAGAAGGCCGCGGCGGCCGCCCAGGACCTGTCGGCCGACCTCGACTTCCTGTACGACGCGGCGGCCGTGGCGGTGAACCTGACCCCGGACGCCGACGGCGTCGTCCGGCTGCCGCGGAAGGACATCGGGCCGCACAGCCTGATCCAGGTGGTGGCCGTCGACCCGCTGCACACCACCGCCCGGACGGTGGGGCTGCCGGAGGAGAAGGCCCGGGTGGCCGACCTGCGGCTGCGGGAGGGGCTGGCCCCGGCCGGGCACTTCACCCAGCAGAAGCAGGTGACGGTGCTGGAGCCGGGCAAGGCGTTCACCGTGGCCGACGCCGCGGCCAGCCGGTTCGAGGCCTACGACAGCCTGGAGAAGGTCTACACCCTGTACCGGAGCCTGTCGAAGGACCCGAAGCTGGCCGAGTTCGCCTTCGTCCTCCGCTGGCCGACGCTCAAGCCGGAGGAGAAGCGGGACCTGTACTCGCGGTACGCCTGCCACGAGCTGAACTTCTTCCTCCTGAAGAAGGACCCGGCGTTCTTCGACGGGGTGGTCAAGCCGTACCTGGCGAACAAGAAGGACAAGACGTTCCTCGACCACTGGCTGGTGGGGGCCGACGTGGCCAAGTTCCTCCGGCCGTGGGAGTACGGCCGGCTGAACGTCCCCGAGCGGGTGCTCTTGGCCCGGCGGACGCCGGGCGAGCCGGCGAAGGTGGCCCGCCACCTGGACGACCTGTTCCGGCTCTTGCCGCCGACGATCGACCAGGACCTGTTCCGGTTCGAGGCGGCCCTGGGCGGGACGATGCTCGGCCGGGGGGTGCGGCGGGGCTCGCTGGACGACGTGTACCTCCGCGAGCAGGCGGCGGGCAGGCCGACCGCCCTGGCCGCCGACTCCCTGACCCTGAACCTGAACGGGGCGATCCCGGCCCCGCCGGCCGGGGCCGCGCCCTCGCCGGGGATGCCCGGTGGGCCGGGCGGCGGGGCCGGGTTCGGCGGCGGGCTCGGCGGTGCCGGCGGGGCGGGCGGACGGCCCGGAGCCCCGAACGCCTACTATGCGAACCCGGGGGCCGCCGGACAGGAGGAGGCCAAGATCCAACTGGAAGCCCTGAGTCAGAGGCGAGAAGGCCGATCGGACATGGCCAAGCGAATGCGCGGGGCGGATGCCAAGGGCGGGAAGGACAAGGTCGATCTCGAGAAAGAGCAGATGGCGTTTCGCGGGTTGGTGGAGGCGGAATCGGCCGCGCGGCTGTTCGACGACGACCGGGACGGGGCGGCCAAGGACATGCCCCGGCAGCTCTACCGGAAGGTCGACCCGACCCAGGAGTGGGCCGAGAACAACTACTACAAGCTGCCGATCGGCCAGCAGACGGCCGACCTGGTCTCGGTCAGCCAGTTCTGGGCCGAGTACGCCGGCCACGGCGAGGGGCCGTTCCTGTCCCGGCACCTGACGACCGCGGCCCGGAACTTCACCGAGATGATGTTCGCCCTGGCGGTACTCGACCTCCCGTTCGAGCCGGCCAAGCACGAGGTCAAGTACGACAACGGGGCCATGACCCTGACCCCGGGCGGGCGGGCCGTCGCCTTCCACGAGGAGGTCCGGCCGGCCGAGCCGGCCAAGAGCCCGCTGCCGATCCTGGTCAGCCAGAACTTCTTCCGCCCGTCCGACCGGTTCCGCGAGGTGAACGGCGAGCGGGAGGACAAGTTCGTCACCGGCGAGTTCGTCGCGCAAACCGTCTACGGCTGCCAGGTCGTCGTCACGAACCCGACCTCGTCCCGGCAGCGGCTGTCGGTCCTGGTCCAGATGCCGGTCGGGTCGGTGCCGCTGGCGGGCGGCCGGTACACCCGGTCGGTCCCGCTCGACCTGGAGCCGTACCGGACGCACACGGCCGACTACCTGTTCTACTTCCCGCGGCCGGGGACGTTCGCCCACTTCCCGGTCCACGTGGCGAAGGACGAGCGGTTCGTGGCGGCCGCGCCGCCGGCGTCGTTCGGGGTGGTGGCCCGGCCGTCGAAGCCGGACAGCGAGTCGTGGGACTACGTCTCGCAGGAGGGGACGAACGAGGAGGTGCTGGCGTTCATGACCCGGGAGAACGTCCGGGCCCTGAACCTGGACCGGGTGGCCTTCCGGCTGAAGGACCGGGCGTTCTTCGAGAGCGTGGTCAAGCTCCTCCAGGACCGCCACCTGTACCACCCGACGACGTACACCTACGGGGTGCTGCACGCCGACCCGACGACGGCCCGGCAGTTCCTGCTGCACCAGGACGCGTTCGTCAACGAGGCCGGCGGGCCGATCGAGTCGCCCTTGCTGGTGATCGACGCGGTCGCCCGGCACCAGTACGAGCACCTGGAGTACAAGCCGCTGGTGAACGCCCGGGCGCACAGCCTGGGCAACCGCCGGCAGATCGTCAACGACAAGTTCCACGAGCAGTACCACCGGTTCCTCAAGACGCTGACGTACCACAAGGAGCTGGCCGACGCCGACCTGCTGGCGGTGACGTACTACCTGCTCCTCCAGGACCGGGTGGACGAGGCGGTGGAGGCGTTCGGCCGGGTGAACCGGGAGAAGGTGCCGGCGCAGATGCAGTACGACTACTGCGCCGCGTACCTGGCGATGTCGCAGGGCGAGCCGGCCCGGGCCCGGTCGATCGCGGCCCGGTACGCCAGTCATCCCGTGGACCGGTGGCGGAACACGTTCGCCGCGGTGGTGGCCCAGGCGGACGAGGCCGAGGGCCGGGGCGGGCGGGTGGTCGACAAGGACGAGCGGGACCAGGCCCAGGGCCAGCTCGCGGCCACCGAGCCGGGGTTCGAGGTGACGGTGACCGGGGCCGGGACGCACCTGACCTGGCAGAACGTCGATACGGTCCGGGTGAACTACTACCGGATGGACGTCGAGCTGCTCTTCAGCACCAACCCGTTCGTCGGCCGGTCCGGCGGGCAGTTCGCGTCGGTCCGGCCGAACGCGACGGAGCTGGTGGCCCTGCCGAAGGGGCGGACCAAGCACACGGTCCCGCTGCCGGCCGAGTTCGACGGGAAGAACGTCCTGGTCGAGGTGACGGCCGGCGGGAAGACCCGGGCCGTGCCGCACTTCGCCACCACCATGTCGGTCTACCTGACCGAGGGGTACGGGCAGGTCCGGGTGACGGACGCGGCCGCCGGGCAGCCGGTGCCGAAGGCGTATGTGAAGGTGTACGCCAAGCTGGCCGACGGGTCGGTGAAGTTCCACAAGGACGGGTACACCGACCTCCGCGGGCGGTTCGACTACGCCTCGGTCAGCACCCCGGAGAAGGCGGGGATCGAGCGGTTCGCGGTGCTGGTGCTCAGCGACGACCGGGGGGCGGTGATCCGGGAGGCGGCCCCGCCCCAGAAGTGACGGCGCGCGGCGAGCGGCCGGCGTCAGCCGGCTGTTCGTGCGTGGGGCGTGAGCCCCGGTTGGGTTGACCAACCGGGGCTCACGCCCCACGCTCATTACACGAGCCGTGCCCGGCGTGTCGGCCGAGTCAACGAAGAGGCCGGCCGCGGGGTCCCGGTGCGCTCGCCCAAGACGCCCCGGGTCCGCGGCCGGCCCGGGCCGGGTATACCGGGGCCGGCCGGACGGGTCAACCCGAGCCGGGCGGGCGCCAACTTCGGGTCGTGGCTCTCGGCCAATTCGTAGGGCCGGCTGGGCCGGCCGGCCGGCCCAGCCGGCCCTACACCTTCAGGTCGTGGCTTTCCGCCAGCGGGGCCAGGTCCGCCAAGAGAGCCGCGGCCGTCGGGTAGCGGT
The DNA here is from genome assembly GCA_019747655.1 of Gemmataceae bacterium. Taxonomy (GTDB): domain Bacteria; phylum Planctomycetota; class Planctomycetia; order Gemmatales; family Gemmataceae; genus Urbifossiella. The sequence goes on from JAIEQO010001031.1 coordinate 12,677, forward strand.
CCTCCTGGTGCCGGGCCAACAGCTTCATCACCACCCCGTCGAACGCCGGCGGCACCTTCCGGTAGATTTGGCTCGGCCGGACCACCCGCCCGGCCTGGATTTGTTCGAGTATCTCCTCCGGGGAGTCGCCCCCGACCGGCGGCCGGCCGGCGATCAGGGCGTAGGCCACCGCCCCGACCGCGTACAGGTCGGCCAGGTCGTCCACGAACGCCCCGGGGTCGGCCTGCTCGGGGGCCAGGTACGGCAGCTCGGCCAGCAGCTTCTCCTCCAACACCGCCTTCTGGAGCCGGCTCCCGTCCAGGGCCTGGGCCAGCCGCAGGTCGGCCAGCTTGGTGGCCAGGTCCTCGGCCCGCAGGAGGACGTTGTTCGGGGTGATGTTCCCGTGGACCAGGCGGTGCCCGTGGAGGCCGTCGAGGGCCCGGGCCAGGTGGACGGCGACCCGGGCCGCCCGGGTCCAGCTCGGCTTCTCCCCGCCGGCGACCCGGGCGATCACCTCGGCCGCCGACTCGCCCGGGACGCACTCCCGGGCCAGCCAGCAGCCGGCCGGGGAGCGGCCGGCCCCGTACATGGTCACGAGGTTCGGGTGGCGGACGGCCTGGGCCGCCTTGACCTCCCGGGCGAACCGGTCTAGCTCGGCCGACGACGCCGGGAAGCTCGGGTCGAACACCTTCAGGGCGGCCCCCTGCCCGGTCTGGGCGTGGACCGCCTCGTACACCGCCCCGGTGTGCCCGCGGCCGAGGAGCCGGCCGATCCGGTAGTGCCCGACCATCTGTCCCGTTAGCCCGGCCTCCGGGTCGGCCTCGGGCTCCGGCTCGGGCGGGGGCGGCCGGAGCACCCGGGCACTCTTCGGGCCGGAGTCGGCGGCCGGGGCGGGCGGTTCGTCGGCGAACGGCCCGACCTCCAGCTTCAGGTGGGAGTTCCCCACCCGCAGGACGTGCCCCGGCCGCAACACCTGCGGGCCGGCGATCCGCTGGCCGTCGATCAGCGTCCCGCTGGCCCCGTCGACGTGGGTGACGGTGATGCCGGCCTCGGTCAGTTCCAGCGAGCAGTGGACCGGCATGACGTAAAAGTCGTGCAGCCCGATGTCGGCCTCCCCGCCGGGCTTGCCGACGGTGACGGTCCCGTCGTCCGGAAGGCGGAACGCCCGGCCCTGGTCGCCGCCGTCGATCACCTTGAGCCGTCGCGGCCCGGCGGCGGGCGACTCCTCGGGCTCGGGTGCGGCGTCCGCCACGGGTGCGGGGGACGGGGACGAGTCGGCCCCGGACATCGACAGGCGGGCGTGGCCGACCTGGAGGGAGGTGCCGGGGCGGAGGGCCCGGCGGGTGAGCACCCCCGGCTCGTCGACGGGGAGGTCGTCGCGGTCGTCCTCGACCTCGACCTCGCAGCGGACCCGGACGACCCGGAGGCCCCGGAGCAGGCCGGCGGTGTGGGCCGGGCCGTCCCCGACCCGGAGGCCGTCGGCGTCGGCGGCCAGGAGGAACCGGCCGCCGTCGCCGGTGTCGATGAGGAGCGTCTTCTTCGCCACGGGGGGCCCTCTTCAGGGGGGGCTGAAGGGAAGGGGGCGTCCGGGCCGCCGGGGGTGGGGCGTCGTGCGGGGTGGTGTGTCTGATAGAAGTGTCGTCGGAGCGGCCGGCGGGAGTCAAGCCCTTTCCGCCCGCCGCTCAGCCGAGCGTCACCCGCCGGGCGGCGTGCTCGGGGTACGGGTACTCCATGTACTTCGCGGTTGAGCGGGCCACCGGCTCGCCGCACAGCTTGGCCACCACCCGCAGGGCCAGGTCGATCCCGGCCGCGATGCCGGCCGAGGTGTGGACGCCGTCTTCGACCCAGTGCAACCCGTCCTCGACGGTCACGTCCGGGAACATCCCCCGCATCAGCCCGAGGGCCATCCAGTGGGTCGTGGCCCGCTTCCCGGCCAGCAGCCCGGCCGCCCCGAGGACGAGCGACCCGGAACAGACCGACATCGTCAGCCTCGCCCGTTCGGCTTGGGCTTTCACCCACCCGACCAGCCGGGGGTTGTCCACCTGCTGCCGGGTGCCCCAGCCGCCGGGGACGACGAGCAGGTCCGCCGCGGGGGCGGTGTCGAAGGTGTGGTCCGGGATGACGCGGAGACCGCCAGTGGCCCGGACGGGCTCGGCCGTCTCGGCGACGAGGTAGACATCGAACGGCGACGGCTCCTCGCGGCGCTTCGCCTCGTCCAGCCGGGTGACGCTGAACACCTCGAACGGCCCGCAGAAGTCGAGGACTTCCACGTCCGGGAAGACCAGGATGGCGGTCCTGATGCGGGTCACGCCGGGCCCTCCACGGTGGTCGTAGGGCGGGTCGAGCGGTGCGGGAGCACCGCGAGGCCTGCCGGGGGTCCTGGCAGGCCTCGCCGGTCCTGCGGACCGACTCGACCCGCCCTACAGCCGGCTACGATACGGTCCCGGGCAGCGGCTTGCCCAGGGCCGCCCGCTTCTTGCGGACGTAGTCGAGGTGGTCGTCGATGTGCTCGACGTAGCTCGGGACCATGCCGCCGACGGTGACGCGGCCCTTCTTGTTGTGCGTCCCGTGCCGGTCGAACGCCTCCGACGGGAGGGCCCGCAGGACCCGGGCGAACTGCCGCCGCCCGACCTCCATCAAGAGGATCGCGTCGTCGAGGTCCTGGTCGTGGGTGGCGAGCTTGTCGACGTAGGCCGTCTCGTCGGCGTACAGGAGCTGCGGGTTGTCCTCGGAGAGCATCCGCTTCATCCGGTCGATGCTGATGGCGTCGCTGTCGGCGAGGTGGACGACGACTTCGAGGATCGACCACTGGCCGGGGCCGGGGCGGGCGGTCAGTTCGTCCCGGGTCAGCCCGGCGACGGCCGCCCGGACCTTGGCCGGGCCGCGCTCGTACTGGTCGATCAGGTCGGGCGTGACGGTCACGTCGGCTCTCCGGGGGTGTCGGGACGGGTGAAGGAGCGGGCTTGCTCGACCCGGGCGACGCGGAAGTCGAACCGCTCGTACCAGCGGTCGCGGCCGTGTTGCTGGGCGAGGAGGTGCTCGGCGTGCTGGCCCCAGGCCCGCACGTCGTCCATCGTCGCCCAGTACGAGACGGTGAGGCCGAGGCCGCCGGGGTCGCGGGCCGACTCGACCCCGAGGAACCCGGGCTGCTCGGCGGCCAGGGCATCCATCCGGGCGGCCGTCTCGGCGTACCCGTCGTCCGGCCGGACGCGGCGGACCGAGCTGAAGATGACCGCGTAGTACGGCGGGGTCATGGCGGGCGGACACCGGAAAACCGGGGCGGGTTCGCGGAATTTCCTGGGACCGCGGCCGTCCCGGCCGCTCTTCGCCGGCCAACACGATGCGGCCGGGACGGCCGCGGTCCCAGGTGTCAGCCGCGCAGTCTTTGCCCGAACTCGGCCAGGCCGCGGCGGTACGGCTCGACCCACTCCGGCCGGGGCGACACCCGGTCGCGGAACTTGACCAGCGCCGCCACCGCGTCGGCCGTCGTGTACGGGTCGGCGACGCCCTGCTCGGCCCGGCGGTAGCTCTCCAGCCCGGCCAGGGCGACCACCGCCGCCCCCAGGGCCGGCCCCTCGCTCGACACCAGCCGCTCCAGTGGCCGGTTCAGCACACTCGCCAGGACTTCGAGCATCAGGTCGGACCGGGCGATGCCGCCGGAGACGGTCACCCGGGTGATCGTCTGCCCGGCCGCCTCGTGCTCGCGGACGCCGAGCGCGATCAGGTAGGCAATGGCCTCGAACGACGCCCGGAGGCGGGCGCCGGGGTCGGTCGGTTGATGGGGGAACCACTCGAACCGCGGAACGTGAACGCCGATCGACGGCTCACTCAGGACGAACGGCAGCACCGTGCTGCCGTTCGATCCGGGCGGGACCGCCCGGGCGGCCGCTTCGAGCTTCGGCCAGTCCGGGCTCGGGCCGACGACCCGGTCGAGGAACTGGGCCCCGTTCGAGTAGCACCGCATCCACAGGTACGGGCCCCAGTTCAGCTTCATCACGTCGAGGGCGCCGGCGGCCGGGAGTTTCGCCGACGACGAGTTGACGACCGCCGAGTTGCCGAGGATGACGGCCACCTGCCCGGCGTCCACCGCCCCCCCGCCGACCAGCCCGGCCGCCTGGTCGTCGAGGGTCGGGAAGACGAGCGGGCCAGGGTCGTCGGCGTTGAACCCGGCGTGGAGGGTGAGGGCCTCGGCCGGGTCCCCCACGTCGGTCCGAGCGTCCAGGGTGACGGGCCCGATCAGCTCGCCGATCGGTTCGTTCATGTCCACGATCGTCGGCAGGCCCCTCCAGGCCCGTTCCCGGTAATCCTCGCGGCTGATGGCGGCGAGCATCTCCCGCCGCCACTGGTTCGTCCGCAGGTCCATGATGCCGGTCGAGGCGGCCGCCGACACGCTCGTGGTCCCGAACACGCCGGTCAGGTAGCCGGCGGCCAGCGGCCCGTGCCCGAGGATCATCCAGGTCCGCTCCCAGTCGGCCTCGGGCAGCGTCTCCTCGTCCTTGACGAGGTGACTGAGGGAATACCGCACCGCCCACGGCCCGCCGGTCAACGCCTTCACCCGGTTTTGCCCGCCGAGGCGTTCGAGGCCCTTCGCGTGGTAAGCGGCGAGGGTCTGGTCGTTCCAGCAGATGGCCCGCCGGACCTGGTTGCGGAAGCCGTCGATGCGGCCGCTGGTGTGATGGGTCGCCGAGACGCCGGCGGCGGCCCAGTGCTTCGGCCCCCCCAGCGCGTACAGTTTGGCCGCCATGTCTCGGGTGCCGGCCTGGGCCTGGCCTTCGAGCTGCATCAGGTTCAGCTCGCTCACCCCGCCGGCCGTCCACAGGTCGGTCGGCAGCCGGGCCTCGGCCAGGGTGTTCCCGGACAGGTCGAAGGCCAGGGCCTTCACCCCGCCGGTGCTGAAGTCGTAGCCGACGATCACGGCCTCGGGCGGCACGCAGCGGAGCGGTTCGGGCACGGGAACACCCGGGGGAGGGCTCGGGGAGGGTTGCTCACAATGTCCACCGCGGGCCGACCCTCGACAAGGGGACGGGGCATACAATCGGGGTGGGTCGCCCCCGCCGCCGAGGCCCGCCATGTTCCGCCGCTTGCTCGCACTGGCCGCCCTCTTCGCCGGCTCGGTCGCCGTCGCCCAGCCTGAGAAGGCGGACCCCCCGGCCGAGGCGGCCAAGCCGACCACCGAGGCCGGCATCTCGGTCTACCGGAAGGTCCTGAAGTCGATCGTCTGGGTCCATTCCGACCGCGGGGGCGGGCGGAAGGCGACCGGCAGCGGGGCCCTGATCGACAAGGGCCGGCGGCTCGTCCTGACCAACTACCACGTCGTCGGCAACGTCAAGGACGCGACCGTCTTCTTCCCGG
>JAIEQO010000739.1 GCA_019747655.1 Gemmataceae bacterium
CGGGCGAACGCGCGGGGGGCCGGCATGGCGGGCCTCGGGCCGGGGGAGGTGAACGCCGGCGCGACCGGCCGGACCGGCGGGCGCCCCGGAATGGCTTCCCTTACCCGTTCAGTATACCCAAAGCCCCCGGCCGGTCCGACGGGGGCGTGCGGAAACGGCCTCGCGTTCGGTGGTCCGGGGGCGGGCTGTGCCGGCCGGGCCGGGGTCGGGTTGTCCGGGTGGAGACGTGGGGGGACCGGCCGCCGGGCGGGGCGGCGGGAAGGGTCGGGGCGCGGCCCGGGCCGTCAGATCTGGTACATGCCGAGTTCGGCCGACTCCTTCCCCCGGTCGGTGACGGTGAAGTGCCCGTCCCCGACCTCCGAGAAGAAGCCGTGCTGGACCAGCCAGTCGAAGTGGATCTGGTCGTGGCGGGTCATGTTCCGGGCGTCCTCGTACCGAAACTTCTTTTTCTTGAGCACCCGCCGGACCATCCGCCACCGGCTCTCGCCCAGGCTGATCGACGCCATGTGTCACTCCGGAGTGTTCCTGCCGCACGGTGATTAGATATATCATCGTCCCGCCCCGGTTGCCGTACAGATTCCGTGCGGTCGGACCGTTAAGACACCCGGACGGGCGTGGCCGACCGGGGCGGTCGTGCCGGTCGTGCCGTGGCTACCCGGCCGGGCGGGCGGAGCCGGCCCGCCGCCGGGGCACCCCGCTTGCCACTCTTCTCACCCGGGGGTCGAACCCGGGGCGAGGGGGGCGGACATGGGCGCCGTGGGGCCGGTCGGGGTGAACGGTGTGGGGGTGTACGGGTACTTCACCGAGGCCGGCGGCCGGGTCCGGCTGCGGCTCGGGCTGGACGACTGGGACCGGCTGGGGCTGTGCGAGGGGTATCAGGCGGCGGTCCGGCTGCCCGGCCGGGAGGCCGGGGAGGTGCCGGTGCTGGCGGCCCGCCGGGACCCGCCGGTGGTCTGGCTCGAACTCGCCCCGCTCGCCCCGCGGCGGGCGGGGCGAGGGCGGCGAGATGCGGGCGTGGTCAGCCGGATGACGGTCGGGTACGATGGTAAACGTCACCGACCGGAGGCCGACATGGTTTTCACGCCCGACAACGTCCGAACCCGGCTCAAGGACCGGCCGTTCGTGCCGGTCCGGATCGTGACCACGACCGGGCAGACGTACGACATCTTCCACCCCGACATGGTGCTCGTCGGGACGACGTTCCTGATCGTCGGAACGCCCAGCGCGACCAACCCGGCCTTCTTCGACCAGGTCACACGGGTCGCCCTGATCCACGTCACCGAACTCCGGGACCTCCCGCCGGTCGCCCCGCCCGCCACGGCCAACGGCCAGCAGACTGGCCCGTGACCACCGAAGACGCCCTGCTCGCCGCCGTCGACGCCGCCCCGGGCGACCCGACGCCGAGACTCGTCTACGCCGACTGGCTGGACGACCGCGGCGACCCCCGGGCCGAGTTGGTCCGCGTCGAAGAAGAGATGGCCCTGCTGCCGGTCTTCGGCGACCGGTTCTGGGAGTTGAAGCCGCGGCGGAACGAGCTGCGGGCCGCGGCCCCGGCCGGCTGGCTGGCCCGGATGGGTTACGGGACGGTCTGCCGGCCGGTGTTCCGGCACGGCTGGCCGGACGGCTGGCGGGAGCGGTGGCGGCTGATCCGCGAGTTCACCGAGCGGTGGCACGGCCTCCCGATGCCGGACGTGGGCGGCCGGCAGGTCGAAGTTGCGGAGGTCGAGCAGCGGCTCGGCCGGACGCTGCCGCCGTCCACACGGGAGTTCGTCGCGTTCGCCCATGACGCCCGGCGGAACGACAACTACTTCGACTTCTTCCGCGATTCGTACCAGATGGAAGACGTGCCCGGCCACCCGGCAGTCTCCCTGGTCCTCCAAGGCGAAGGAGACTACCACTGGGCGGCTCGACACGAGGACCTCGTTCTCGCGGACCCGCCAGTATTCGGCTACCACTCGGACTACAAGAACGATGACTACTCGGCCTTCGTGCCGGACAACCGCAATCCGGTCACCGACACGCTGACCGAGTACGTGTTCGAGTACGCGAGGGGGTACACCCACGGCCGCGGAGGGGGGTTCGGGGTCACGGCCACCGAACCGGACCGACTCATCCCCCGACTCGCCGCGGCCCTGCCGTGTCGGGCCCGCTTCGGGAGCCACGAGGTATTCGAGGCGGACGATGTCCTCGTCGTCGTTGGGCCGTCGTTCTGGGCGGAAGGCGAGGCCCGGCTCGATGTCGAGGTGTGTCGAACCATCCCCCGGGACCGAGTCCCACCGATTCTGTGGGAGTACTGCCGGAACGGCGGCTCGTTCCACGGGATGTTCGTGCCGGAGGAAGCTCGGCGTCAGGCCGAGGAACGCGAGTCCACTCGCCCAGCAAACCGGGACGACATCCCGTTCTAGCGGCCGTCAGCCGTCGAGCAGGTCGTTCTCGGTGGAGATGGTGAACCCGAGGTTCGACAGCGTGGTCGCGGCCGTCGCGTCGCTCGACCCGACCACCGCCCCGCCCGGCACCGGGTTGCCCTGGCCGGACGCCACCGGGTCGGGTATGGTGGACGGTTCGCCCCCCGCGGCCGGCACCGAAGAGAAGGGACCGTCACAACATGGCGAAGGAGGAGTCGATCGAGGTGGAGGGGCGGGTCAAGCAGGCCCTGCCGAACACCACCTTCCGGGTCGAGCTGGACGTCGGCGGGGAGGTCCTCGCCCACATCGGCGGGAAGATGCGGAAGCACTACATCAAGATCATCCCCGGGGACCGGGTCAAGCTCGAGGTGTCCCCGTACGACCTGACCAAGGGCCGGATCACCTACCGGGTCCGCCACTGACCGCCGGACCACAAGCGGGCGGGTCGGGAACGACGCGGCCCGGGGGGTGGGCCCCGGGCCGCGTCGTCCGCTTGGCGGTCCCGGTCAGAACGGCCGGGGCTTCTTGGCCGGCAGCCCGAGCTGGGCCTTCCGGATCGCCTTCAGCCGCCTGACCTCCTTGCGGGTCCGGGCCTCGGACGGCTTCTCGTAGTACTCGTGGGCCCGGATCTCCCCCTTCATCCCGCTCCGCTCGATCAGCTTCTTGAACCGCCGGAGGGCGGCCCCGATCGGCTCCCGGTCGTGAACCCGCATCCGCAGACCCATTCTGCCCCCTTGGTGACGCCCGGGCCGGTATGCGGCCGGGACCCGGTTACGATACCGGGCCGGCGGGCCGTCCGCCACCCCGCCCGGTCGAGTTAGCCCAGGAGCGGGCGGATCGGCCGGCCGGTGCAGAGGGCGTGCGGCCGGCCCTGGCCGTCCCGCACCTCCAGCCCGAGGTCGATGCCGAGGGCCGGGTAGATCGTGGCGACGATGTCCTCCGGCCCGACCGGCAGCTCCCGCGGATAGGCGGCCGCCGCGTCGCTCGACCCGACGACGGCCCGCCCGACACGCCCCCGCCGGCGAACAGCACCGTGTAGCAGTACGGCCAGTGGTCCCGGCCGTTGTCCTTCGCCGCCCCCGCGTTCGACGTGACGGTGCCGATCCTCGGCGTCCGCCCGAACTCGCCCATCACCACCACCAGCGTCTCGTCCAGTAGGCCCCGCTGGTGCAGGTCTTCGAGCAGCGCCGACAGCGCGCGGTCGAACGGCGGGCAGAGCGACCGCCGCATCAGCCCGAAGTGGTCCCGGTGGGTGTCCCAGGCCTGGTCGATCCGCCGGCCGGTCATCACGGTGACGAGCCGCACCCCGGCCTCGACCAGCCGCCGGGCCAGCAGGAACGTCTGGCCGATGTGCGGCAGGCCGCCGAACTTCCGGGCCTCGATCCCGCGGTCGCTGCCGGGGTCGGTGCCGTACCGGTCGCGGACCGCGGCCGGCTCGCGGCTCAGGTCGAACGCCCGGCGGGTCTCGGGCGACGTGACCACCTCGACGGCCTTTCCCCGACCCGGCCCAATTCGGCCACGGCACGGCCGCCGTGGGAAACACCCCGTTGCTCCACGGCTACTCGGGCAGTTGGACGCTTCAATGCGGCCAGGGCCCCGGGCGCCGTGGAATCCGTCCGACCGATGCCGCGAACATCCCGCGCGAGCCGGGTGCCGTCGGTGATGTTGTAGCTGCCGGCGTTGTGGTCGGTGACGCCGTGCCGGACCGACCGGACTTGGGCGAGGTGGTGCATCTGCCGGCTGGTGAGGGGCAGCAGCTCGCCGACGGTCAGGCCCGGGACGGAGGAGGGAATGGGCTTGAACTCGCCGCGGACCTCGGCCGGGGCGTCCGGCTTCAGGTCCCAGAGTTCGAGGTGGCTCGGCCCGCCGTCCATGAAGATCAGGATGCAGGACTTGGCGAGCGGGGGGCGTGAGCCCCCTGTTTCTTCGGCATGGAGAAGCTGGGGCAGCCCGAGCCCGCCGACCCGGAGGAACTCCCGCCGGGACGGGCCGGAGCAGCACCGCGCGGGCCGGCCGGAGAGCGGGAGCATCGGGGAGGCCAGGTCGGGGACGAGGCGAGGCCGACGACGTGAGTGTACCCCAAACCGACCCGGGCCGGCTACGGGTCGCGGCCCTCGACGGCCTCCCGAACGAAGTCCGGGACGCCCGCCCAGGCGGCTTGGTAGGTCTGTTCGAGCGGGGCCGTGACGTGGAACTCGGGCCGCAGGAACAGCGGCAGGTCGGGGACCGGGTCGCCGACCGCCACCGGCTCGACGAACGCCGAAAACCGGTCCCCCCCCCGGGCGGCGTACGAGGCCAGGGTCAGCGGCTTGTCGGCCGGCGGGACCGACCGCTTGCCGGTCAGCTCCTTCCAGACGGTCGCGTGCAGCCCGTGGGGGTCCCGCCGGGTCGGCGGGAGCGGGTCGATGAGCAGCACGTGGACGCCCCGGAGGAGGAGTTGGACGGACTTGCCGACGAGGTCGTCGAACTCCGCCCGCTTCGCCTTGTTGCTCGGCGACACGACCTCGATGACGGCGACCACCTGCCGGCCGGGGGTTTGTTGGATCATGACCCGTCGGCGGCCGGCGGGCGGCCGCTTCCGGACCGTCCCGTCGGCGGTCAGGGTGGCGAGCGGCGCGGCGGTCGTGGCCGTCGCCCCACGGCCGGCCGGGGTGGCCCGGCCCCGCCGCCCGGTCGCCAGGGTGACCACGTCCGGGACGTAGGGCGGGGCGGTGTAGTCGGCCAGCGCCCCGTAGCCGGCTGGTAAGACCCCGGTGTTCAACGCCTGCGTGAGGTGGGCGAGCCAAAGGACGTGGAACGAGTGATACTCGTTCGGCGTGACCCGGGTCCAGTCGTGCATCGACATCGGCGGCACCTCCCGCCCGATCCTACCCGACCGCGGGGGCGACCGCTACCCGGTGTGCCCGCCGGCCGGGGGGGCGGCCGCGACCACCACCGCGGCCGGCCGCAACACCTTGTCGTGGAGCTGGAACCCCTGGCCGACCACCAGTACCACCTGCCCCGGCTCGAAGTCGTTCGTCGGCTGCTGGCTGACCGCCTCGTGGACGTGCGGGTCGAACGCCGTGCCCGGGCCGACCTCGATCCGGCTGACCCCGTGCCGCCGGAGCACATCGAGCAGTTGGCTCGCGGTCGCCGCCACCCCGATCGCCAGCGGGCCGCCGTCCCCGGCCGCCTTCGCCGCCGTCAGCGCCCGGTCGAGGTTGTCCAGCGGGGTGAGCAGGTCCTTGACCAGCCCCTCGGCGGCGTACCTCTTGAACGTCTCGGCGTCCCGGACCATCCGCTTCCGGGCGTTCTCGTAGTCGGCCACGGCCAGCTTGAAGGTGGCGAGCTGCTGCTCGGTCGCCTCCAGCTTGGCCCGGACGGCGTCGAGGTCGGACGGCGGGGTCACGTCGGTGGGGTCGGGCATGGGTGGGTCGGTGTCACGGTGAGCGTCGGGCCGTCAGGCCGACGGTAGGTGGCGGTCGGCCGGCTCACGCCCCCCGCTCGCCGGCCGGGTCCTCCCCGGCGATCATGTCCTTGAGCTTGCCGAACAGCCCCTTCTTCGGGCCCGGCACCGGGGTGTTCTCCAGCTCGGCCAGCCGGCGGAAGAGCTGCTCCTGCTCGGCGGTGAGCTGCGTCGGGGTCTGGACCACCACCTGGACTAAGAGGTCGCCCTTGCGGCCGCCCCGGGGGTTCGGCATCCCGTGCCCGGCGAGCCGGATGACCTCGTCCGTCTGGGTCCCGCGGGGCAGGTCGTGGACGACCTTCTGGCCGGTCAGGGTGGTGATCTCGACCGGCCCGCCGAGGGCCGCCCGGGCGAACGACACCGGCCAAGCGCAGAGCAGGTTGTGCCCGTCCCGGTGGAAGAACTTGTGCTCCCGCACCCGGATGACGAACTCCAGGTCGCCGCGGGGGGCACCCGGGTCGCCGGCGTCGCCCTCCCCGGCGTACCGGATGCGGTTCCCGGTGTCGACGCCGGCCGGAATCTCGACCTCCAGCGTCCGCCGGGCCTCGACCCGGCCGCGGCCGCGGCAGGGGCCGCACGGGTCGGTAATCACCTGGCCTTTGCCGTCGCACGCCCGGCAGGTCTGCTGGACGGACAGGAACCCCTGGTTCAGGACGACGACGCCCTGCCCGCCGCACCGCCGGCAGGCGGCCGGCTTGGTCCCCGGCCGGGCCCCGCCCCCGCCGCAGTCCCGGCACAGCTCCTCCCGGGGCACCGTCTGCGTCTTCTTCACCCCGGTGGCGGCCTCGACCAGGTCGATGTCCAGCACCGCCTGGATGTCCCGGCCGGGCCGGGGGCCGCCGCGGTTCCGCCGCCCGCCCCCGCCGCCGAAGAAGCTGCCGAGCAGGTCGTCGAACAGGTCGTGCAGGCCGCCGGCCCCGGACCCGCCGCCGTTCATCCCGGCCAGCCCGGCGTGCCCGTGCCGGTCGTACACGCCCCGCTTCTGCGGGTCGCGGAGGATTTCGTAGGCCTCGGTCACCTCCTTGAACCGGACCTCGGCCTCGGCGTCCCCGGCGTTCCGGTCCGGGTGGTGCTGCATCGCCAGCTTCCGGTACGCCTTGGTGATCTCCACCTCGGTCGACGTCCGGGTGACGCTGAGCACTTCGTAGTAGTCGCGCTTGGCCACTCGCCCCTCCGGGAAAGGCAAAAGGCAAAAGGAAGAAGGACCAAGGCCGAATGCCGGCGGGGGCGACCGCCCCGCACCCCCATTCTACCTTTTTCCTTCTTCCTTGTTCCTTTCCGGAGCCGTTAGGCGACGGAGCCGGAGACGCGGGACTTCTTGTCGTCCTCGTCGATCTTGGTGACCATCACCTCGGTGGTCAGCATCAGCCCGGCGATGCTGGCCGCGTTCTGCAGCGCCGACCGGGTCACCCGCAGGGGGTCGATCACCCCGGCCTTGACCAGGTCGGCGTACTCGCCGGTGTTGGCGTTGTACCCGACGTTGGGGTTCTTCTCCCCCCGGGTCAGGACCTCCTCGGCCACCACCGCCCCGTCCCCGCCGCCGTTCTCGGCGATCGTCCGGATCGGCTTGGACAAGGCCCGGGCGACGATCTCGGCCCCGATCTTCTCGTCCCCCTTGAGCTTCTCGGCCAGCTCCTCGACCACCGGGACGCACCGCAGCAGGGCCACCCCGCCGCCGGGGACGATGCCCTCGGCCACCGCCGCCCGGGTGGCGTGCAGGGCGTCCTCGACCCGCCCCTTGGTCTGCTTCATCTCGGCCTCGGTGGCCGCCCCGACCTTGACGATGGCCACCCCGCCGACCAGCTTGGCCAGCCGCTCCGAGAACTTCTCCTTGTCGTACTCGCTCTCGGTCTGGTCCATCTGGGTGCGGATCGTCTGGACCCGGGCCTGGATCGCGTCCTTCCGCTTCTTGTCCTGCTTCTCGTTGATGATCGTGGTGTTCTCCTTCTCCACGCTCACCCGGTCCGCGGTCCCCAGCATCTCCAGGGTGACGTTCTCCAGCTTGGTCCCGAGGTCCTCGCTGACGAACGTCCCGCCGGTCAGGACGGCGATGTCGCCCATCATCGCCTTCCGCCGGTCGCCGAAGCCCGGGGCCTTGACGGCGCACACGTCGACCAGCCCGCGGAGCTTGTTGACAACCAGCATGGCCAGGGCCTCGCTCTCCACGTCCTCGGCGACGATGAGCAGCGGCCGGCGGGCCTGGGCCACCTTCTCCAACAGCGGCAGGAACTCGCGGACGTTCGACAGCTTCTTCTCGTACAGCAGGACCAGCACGTTCTCCGGCTCCCACTTCAGGTCCGGGCTGTTGGCCGCGAAGTACGGCGAGATGTACCCCTTGTCGAACTGCATCCCCTCGACGAACTCCAGGGTCGTCTCGGAGGTCTTCCCCTCCTCGACAGTGATGACCCCGTCGTTGCCGACCTTCTCGAAGGCGTCGGCCATCAGGTCGCCGATCTTCGGGTCGTTGTTGGCGGAGATGGCCGCGACCTGCTGCATCTCCTCCTTCTTGGACAGCTTCTTGGTCAGGCTGTTCTCCAGGTGGGCGACGGCCGCGGCCACGGCCTTGTCGATCCCCCGCTTGACCCCCATCGGGTTGGCCCCGGCGGTGATGTTCCGCAGCCCCTCCTGGTACAGGGCCAGGGCCAGCACGGTCGCGGTGGTGGTGCCGTCCCCGGCGGTGTCGCTGGTCTTCTGGGCGACCGCGTTGACCAGCTTGGCCCCCATGTTCTCGAACGGGTCGGGCAGGTCGATCTCCTTCGACACCGTCACCCCGTCCTTCGTCACCGTGGGGCCGCCGAACGACTTGTCGATGATGACGTTCCGGCCGGTCGGCCCGAGGGTGATGCCGACCGCCCGGGCCAGCTTGTCGGCCCCGGACAGGAGCTTCTTCCGGGCGTCGTCGGTGTACAGGAGCTGCTTCGCCATGATTCACCTAGTTTCGAGTTTCGAGTTTGATGTTTCGAGTTGTGGGTCCGAGCTTCGAGCCGTCCGGTCCCGCCACCCCGAGCCGCGGCCGGCCCGGGGCGGGAACTCGAAACTTCAAACTCGAAACTCGAAACTCCCTACTTCACGACCTTGCCGAGGATGTCGGACTCGCGGAGGATCTTCAGCTCGCGGCCGCCGACCTCCACGTCCGACCCGCTGTACTTGCCGAACAGGACGGTGTCGCCGACCTTCACCCCGACCGCGGTCCGCTTGCCCTCGTCGGACAGCTTCCCCGGTCCGACGGCGACCACCTTCCCCTGCTGCGGCTTCTGTTTGGCGGTGTCCGGCAGCAGGATGCCGCCGCTGGTCTTCTCCTCGGCCTCCAACCCCTCGACCACCACCCGGTCGTCGAGCGGGCGGAGGGTCAGGGCGGCGTCGGCGGTCTTCTTGGCCATGTGTTGTTCCTCGTCTTCAGGTCATCAAGTCTTCAGGTCGTCAAGTCGGGGCCGACCATCGACCACCGACGCGGTTGTCCGGTCGCGGTCGCCAGGCCCGTCACCCGACTTGATGACTTGACGACCTGACGACTTGATGACTCGCGGCTACATCATCCCGCCCATCCCGCCCATGCCCCCCATGCCGCCGCCGTGGTCGTGGTCGTGGTGGTCCCCGCCGCCCGGCTTCTTCTTCTCCGGGATGTCGGCCACCATCGCCTCGGTGGTCAGCAGCAGGGCCGCCACGCTCGCCCCGTTCTGGAGGGCGCTGCGCGTCACCTTGACCGGGTCGATCACCCCGGCCTCGCGGAGGTTCTCGTAGCTGTCCTTGTCCGCGTTGTACCCGTGGTTCTTGTCCTTCGCCTTCAGAATCTTGGCGACGACGACGGTCCCGTCCATGCCGGCGTTCTCGGCGATCAGCCGGGCCGGCATCTCCAGCGCCCGGTACAGGACCCGCACGCCCTCGGCCTCGTCGCCCTCCAGCTTCGACTTGTCGAGTACCTTGCGGGCGTTCAAGAGGGCCACCCCGCCGCCGGGGACGATCCCCTCGGCCAGGGCCGCCCGGGTGGCGTGCAGGCTGTCCTCGTACAGGGCCTTCCGCTCCTTCATGGCCGTCTCGGTGGCCCCGCCGACCTTCAGCACGGCCACCCCGCCGGCCAGCTTGGCCAGCCGCTCCTGGAGCTTCTCCCGGTCGTACTCGCTGTCCGTCTTCTCGATCTCCTTGCGGATCAGCTCGGCCCGCCCGTCGACCGCCTCCTTCTTGCCCTTGCC
Organism: Gemmataceae bacterium; assembly: GCA_019747655.1. GTDB lineage: Bacteria > Planctomycetota > Planctomycetia > Gemmatales > Gemmataceae > Urbifossiella. The sequence continues at coordinate 10,041 of JAIEQO010000739.1, forward strand.
CTCGGTGATGGTCGTGTTCTCGCTGTCGACCTTCACCCGCTTGGCCCGGCCGAGGTAGCTGACGACCGTGGGGACCTGCTCGCCCTTCGGCCCGGCGGTGGTGGCGTCGAGCTGGACGCCCAGGTCCTTGAACACGGCCTTCCCGCCGGTCAGGACGGCGATGTCTTCCAGCATGGCCTTCCGCCGGTCGCCGTACCCCGGGGCCTTGACGGCGCACACCTGGAGGACGCCCTTGAGCTTGTTCAGCACCAGGGTCGCCAGCGCCTCCCCTTCGAGGTCCTCGGCGATGACGAGCAAGGGCTCTTTCTGCTTGCTGGCCCACTCGAGGACCGGGATCAGGCTCTTAACCGAGCTGATCTTCTCCTCGTAGATGAGGATGTACGGGTTCTCGAACTCGCAGGTGACGCTCTCGGGGTTGTTGACGAAGTGCGGGGACAGGTAGCCGCGGTCGAACTGCATCCCCTGGACGACGTTCACCACCGTCTCGGCCGTCTTCCCCTCTTCGACGGTGATGACGCCGTTGGTGGCGCCGACCTTCTTCATCGCCTCGGCCAGCTTCTGGCCGATCTCCCGGTCGTTGTTGGCGGCGATGGCCGCCACCTCGGTGATGCTCTTGTTGTCCTTCGGGTCGATCGTCTCGGCGATCTTGTGCAGCTCGTCGACGACCTTGTCGACGCCGGCCTGGATGCCCCGGACGAGGGCCATCGGGTCGTGCCCGGCGGCCACGGACCGCAGCCCCTCGCGGAAGATGTGCTCGGCCAGGACGGTGGCGGTGGTGGTGCCGTCGCCGGCCACGTCGGAGGTCTTGCTGGCGGCCTCCTTCACCAGTTGCGCGCCCATGTTCTCGAACGGGTCGGTCAGCTCGATCTCCTCGGCGACGGTGACGCCGTCCTTGGTGACGGTGGGGCTGCCCCAGCCCTTGTCGAGGACGGCGTTGCGGCCGCGGGGCCCGAGGGTGGACCGGACCGCCCGGGCGAGCTTGGAGGCCCCGGCGAGGAGCTTCTGGCGGGCGTCGTCGGCGTAGGAGAGCTGCTTGGCTGCCATCGGGTATCCGCCCTCATGGGAACGAACGGTGTGCGGTGCCCGGACCCGCAAGCAACCCGTGTGCCGGGGTGGGTGAGGTATCGGAAGCGTCGATGGAGAAATGGGTTGCTGCGACGAGTCCGACCGGATGGCCGGCGGCCGGTGTCATTGTGGCAGAGGCCGGCGGTGCGGGCCGGGGCGAAAGTGGCAGGCGTCGGCTTTGGTAGGGTGTGTCGAGCGGACCGTCTTCGGTCCGCGACGACGCACCATCTTCCGCCTCACCGGTGCGTCGTCGCGGACCGGGGGGCCGGCTCGACACCCTACAGGCCGGTCCCGCCCGCTTAATCCAGTTCGGGGTAGGCGGCGAGCAGCCGTCGCAGGGCGGTTTCGGCTTGGAGCTTGTCGAGCGACCGCTGCTGGGTGAACGCGACCCAGGCCATCAGTTCTTCGTGCTCGGCCGCGGTTAGGAACTCCTTCCGCTCGCCGAGGTCGAGGAGCCGGCGGTCGACGGCCGGGTCGAGGGTGTGCCCGGCCATACGCCGGAGGGCGGCGACCGACGCTTCGAGGGCGTCCCGGCGGGCGGGCCCGGCGGTCGCGGGGCTGGCCATGTGGTGTTCCTCGGTCGGCGGCCGTGGTATTCTACTCGCTGAGGCCGGGTGATGCCCGGCCGCGGGGAACTTACCATGTCCCGGCTCGTCTTCGTCGTGGTCCTGCTGCCGGTGCTGGCGGTCGCCCCGCCGCCGGGCGAAACCCCCGCCCCGCCGCCCCGGGTGGTCGTGCGGCTCGACACGGCCGCCCCGTTGGTCCGACTCGGCGACCCCAGGCTCCGGTACGTCACCGATGTCGGGCAGGTCGTCTTTCGGCCGGACGGAAAGGTCGTCGCCGCGGCATCCCCGCACGCGACCGCGGTGGTCGAGTGGGACGTGGCGACCGGCCGGGAGGTCCGCCGGTACGACGACCCGGAGGTCAAGGCCCGGACGGCGCGGGTGATCGGCTACGGGGCCGGCGGCCGGCGGCTGGTGGTCCTGGTCGACCATTGGCGGGGGGTGGCGGTGTACGACACCGCGACGGGGAAGCCGGTCGCCCGGATCGAGGCCGGGCGGGAAGCGGTGCTGACCCCGGACGGGCGGCTGATCGTCGGCCGGGACGCCGACCGCCGGCTGACCGCCTGGGACGCGGCGACCGGGCGGAAGGTACGGGCGTACCCGCCGGGCGTGGTCAGCGCGAGCTTCACCGCCGGCGACCCGGGCCTCGTCGGGAGTGTGGCCGTGTCCCCGGACGGCCGGCTGGTCGCCTGTGCGACCACCGTCCGGGTGGAGAGCGACCCCGAAAACAACGGCCGGCCGGGCGACCAGAACCGGGTCTGGGTCGGGCCGATCGACGGGGCGGGGTCGGGCCGGATGCTGGCCACCCCGCACCCGTCGGGCGGGTACGTGGAGCCGCCGCTCTTCTGGGCGGCCGACCGGCTGCTCGTCCAACAAGGCTGGTCGGTCGTCGCATACGACCCCGGGACCGGCCGGCGGATCGCGGCGTCGGACAAACTCCCGGGCGGGCCGATCCGGGCGGGCGAAGTCGTCGGCGGCCGGTTCTACGCCCAGCGGGAGGGTGGGTCGAAGGCCGCCGCGTTCGACCCGGACGACTTGATTGACGTGACCGACGTGCCGGCCCGGCCGAAGCTCGACGGGCGGACCGCCTTCTCGCCGGACGGGGTGGTCAAGGCCGCGGCCCGCGAGTGGGCCGTCCGGCTGACCGACGCCCGGACCGGGAGGCCGCTCCACCCGGAGTTGGACGACGGGCTGACCTGGCCGGCACGCGATCTGACATTCTCGGCCGACGGGCGGCGGGTTCTAGCGGCCGGCAGCCGGGTAGGGGACGTGCCGCCCGGCGGCCCGGCCGTCGCCGTCGGCCCGGGGCTGCCGGGCGGCCTCGGGTTCGTCCTGTCGGCCGACGGGCGGTGGGCCGCCGGGTACGATGTCGCGGCGGCCGGCGAGCAGGATGTCGCCGGGTTCCGGGTCCCCGCGCCGGGGGCATTCGACACGCGGGTCTGGGAGGTTAGCACCGGGCGCGAGGCGTTCCGGCTGGCTTACGCGGGCGACGACTGGAGGTACGGGCAGGGCGACCGGCTGGGGTTCGACCCGGCCGGGCGGCTGTGGGTGTTCCGCGGCAACGGGGTGAGCGTCCACGAGGTCCCGGGCGGGGCGAAGGTCCGCGAGCTGATGGTCCCGACCGGGACGTACTTGGTCCGGCGGTCGGCGGCCGGGCGGCTGGCGGCGGTCGGGGGGTACAAGTTCGCCGTCCGGGACGCCGACCCGGCCGCGGAGTGGCGGGTGATCGAGTCGTACCCGAACGTGCCCTACGTCGTCGGCGCCCCGAACCAGCCGCGGCCGCAGCTCATCGGGTTCACCCCGGACGGGTCCCGGGTGGTCACCGACCGGGGGGTGTGGGACGTGACCGGGGAGCCGATCCGGCTCGGCGACGGGCCGCCGGCCCGGGCGGTCGCGTTCTCCCCCGACGGCCGGTTGATGGCGTTCCGGCCCGCCCCCGTGGACCCGTTCGCGCCCGAACGCGGGGACATCCTCGTTTGGGACGTGGTCGGGCTGCGGGAGGTCGGCCGGGTGCCGCTGCCGGCCGGAATCACCGCGGTCGGGATCGACCCGGCCGGCCGGCTGTGGCTGTCGCACGCCGACACCACCCTCACCGTCCACCCGTGGGACTGGGCCGCGTTCGACCCGCGGTAGCGTCGGTCCGCCGTCAGCGGGCCCAGCCCCGTCCGGCGGTCAGGGCCGCCAGCCCCAGCGCCACCGCCCCGACCCCCGCCGCCATCCCCCCCAGCACCGGCACCACCCCGACCGCGTCCGCCGCCTGACCGGCCAGCAGGTGCCCGAGCGGGGCGCTCGCGCTCAGCATGATCGCCCACACCGCCATCACCCGCCCCCGCCGGTCGTCCGGCACCGCCAGTTGCAGGGTCGATTGCCCGGTCGACAGGAACAGGATCAGCCCGAACCCGACGCACCCGGCCCACCCGGCCGCGACCCGGAGGTCGGCCGCCAGCGACAGCCCGAGTATCCCGCCGGCCGCAGCCGCCGCCCCGAGCACCAGGAACCCGCCCCGCCGGGCCGCGGTGCCGAACGTGGCCGTCGTCAGGGCCGCCACCAAGGCCCCCGCCCCCAGCCCGCTCACCAGCGTCGTGTACCCCGTCTCGTCCCGCCCCAGCACGGTCCGGGTGTACCCCGGGAAGAGGGTCAGCGTCGGCCAGGCGAAGACGCACAGCAAGAGCGTCAGCAGGACCAACCCGCCGAGCTTCGGGTGGGCCGCCAGGTAGCGGAGCCCGTCCCAGGTCGAGGCCCCGGCGTGGTCCGGGTGCGGCTCGCCCGGCTGGTGGATGCCCCGCAGGGCGAACAGCACGGCCACGAAGCTGACGGCGTTGAGCCCGAAGCAGCCGACCGCCCCGGCCACCACCGGGTCGGCCCCGGGGGCCAGGTGCCGGGCGGCCGCGAACAGCAGCCCGGCCACCGCCGGCCCGACCGCCCGGGCGCCGTTGAACAAGAGCGAGTTGAGCCCGACGGCGTTGATGAGGTCGGCCCGGGGGACGAGGTCCGGGACGAACGCCAGCCGGGCCGGCAGGTCGACCGCCTGGACGAGGCCGTTGAGGACTTGCAGGCCGAGGATGAGCCCGGGCAGGGCCCACCCGGCGGCCGCGAGGATTGCCAGGATGACCGCGTTCAGGAGGAACGCCGCCTGGGTGAGCTGGATGAGCCGGCGTTTGGGGAGGCGGTCGGCGAGGTGCCCGCCCCAGGTGCCGAGCAGCACGGTCGGCCCGACCTGGGCGACCAGCAGGTACGACGGCCAGCGGAGGTCGTCGGTCTGGTGGTAGACGAGCCACATCAGGGCCGCGTTCTGCACCCACGACCCGGTGAACGAGACGAGCTGGCCGGCGAAGTAGAGGCGGTAGTCGCGGTGCCGCAGCGAGCGGAAGGTGGTGGACTTGATGGCCGAGAGGAGGCCCCGCCGGGCCGGGGCGGGGTCGGGGGTCATCAGCGGCCCGGGGTCCATGCGGGGTCTCGGTCGGACCGGCCCCGGCGAACCCCGAGCGCCAGCGAGGGGGTTATCTTACGCACCCCCTCGCTGGCGCTCGGGGTTCGCCCCCGCCGTCACCCGTACCGCTTGTGGCACTCGGCCGACGACAGCTTCGGGGCCTTGACCCGCCCGCCCGCGAGCTTCTCGCCGTCCGGGTCGAGGTACAGCCGGCCGCTCGTCTCGGCGATCCTCTCGTCGTAGCCGATGACGTGGACGTTGAAGATGTACGCCTTGTCCGAGACGGCCTTGAACCAGTGGATGTTGTCCTTGTGGTCGGAGATGGTGCTGAGGTCGCCGGGTCCGAACTCCCGGTCGATGGTCGGCTTGATGACGTAGTGGTCCTTCAGCGTCTCCTCCCGGTCGTAGTGCCGGCCGTGCCACTTCCCCTTGAGGATGACGAACCCGGTACACATGTTGGCGTGCCCGTGCGGCACGACCGACCGCCCCTTGCCGCAGCCGAACACCTGCCGGCCGAACCCCAGCTCCTTCGGCAGCCCCTCGACGGCGAGGTCGAACCCGACGCTCATGGCCCCGTTCGCCGGCAGCTCCTTCTTCTCGATCTGGTCGAGCTTCACGAGCGAGCAAAGGGCCTTCAGGTCGACGACCTTGTACAGCTCCTCCATCTTGGCCTGGAACTGGAGGTCGGAGAGCTTCCGGCCGCGGAGGTCCTTCGTCAGGGCCACCAGGTCCTTGACCCAGGCGTCGATCGTCGGCTTGACGGCGTCGGCGAACAGGTCGTGGCGGTACAGCGTCTCGACCAGCCCGAACCCGACCAGCGACCCGAGCAGCTTCTCGCCGAACCGGCGGCGGGTGTCCACGGCAGCGTCTCCGGCGTAGAGGGATGACGTACCGAGGATAACCGGCCGGCCGGCGGAAGGCGAGGGCCGACTTGGCGAGCGGGGCTCGTTCTCGCCCCCCCACCCGCCGCCTCGTTGCACTCGGCGGCGACCTCCCCCACCAGGGGGGAGGTGGGGAGCCGATGCACACACCCCCGCCCGCGAACGGCCGTCCGGTCGTAACGTCCGCCGGGCGTGTCTGCCGGCGGCTGCGGAGCTTGTGTTTCCCCTCCACCCGCCGATAATCTCCCTTCGCCCCGGGCGAACACCCCTTCGACCCGGGCCGTAGGGGCGATCGATGCGGATCACCTGCCCGCGCTGCCTCCGGAGCCTGTCCGCCGCCGACCCCGGCGGCCCGCCCGCGTTCTGCATGTACTGCGGCCAGAAGCTCCGCGACAGCACCGCCCACCCGGCCGGCGTCCTCCCCGCGGTCGGGGAGATGCCGACCACCGACCTCGTCCCGTTCACCGACAACCCCGAGGACACGGCCGAGGCCGCCGGCCCGGCCCAGGTCGGCGGCTACCGCCTGCTCCGCAAGCTCGGGTCCGGCGGGATGGGCACCGTGTACGAGGCCGAGGCCCCCGGGGCCGGCGGGCGGGTGGCCGTCAAGCTCCTCTCTCCCCGGCTGTCCGCCAACCCGGCGTCGGTCGAGCGGTTCCGCCAGGAGGGGCGGCTGGCCAGCCAGCTCTCCCACCCCCGGTGCGTGTTCGTCCTGGCCGCCGACACCGACGCCGGCCGGCCGTACATCGTGATGGAGCTGATGCCCGGGCGGACGCTCAAGGACCTCGTCGACGCCCGGGGCCCGCTCCCCCCGGCCGAGGCGATCGCCCACACCCTGGACGTGGTCGACGGGCTGGCCGAGGCCCACCGGCTCGGGGTCCTGCACCGGGACGTGAAGCCGTCCAACTGCTTCCTGACGGCCGACGGCCGGGTCAAGGTCGGCGACTTCGGGCTGTCCAAGTCGCTGGTCGACTCGGCCGACCGCCAGATCACCCAGTCCGGGGCGTTCCTCGGGACCGTCCTGTTCGCCTCCCCGGAGCAGCTCAAGAGCGAGCCTTTGGACTACACGTCGGACGTGTACTCGGTCTGCGCCACCCTGTACTACCTCCTGTGCGGCGAGCCGCCGTACCACCACGAGAGCGTGACCGCGGCCCTCCTGAAGACGGCCGAGGGGCCGCCGGAGTCGCTCTGCGCCAGGCGGCCGGCCGTCTCCCGGGCCCTCGAACGGATCGTCCTCCGCGGGTTGGAGCAGGACCGGGCCCGCCGCTGGCAGACGCTCGACGAGTTGCGGGACGCCCTGGCCGCGCTCCTGCCGGGCAAGCAGGTCCCGGCCCGGCCGCGGTCGCTGGTCGGGGCCTACGTCCTGGACTGCATCCTCCTCCTGGTCCTGGTCCAGGCCCCGGTCGAGCTGGCCGGCGGGCTGCTGGGCGAGACGGACGTGCGGATCGGGGTGACGAACCGGTTCCACCCGGTCGAGTGGGGGCTGTACACCCTGTACTTCGCCGTCCTCGAAGGGCTGCTCGGGACGACCCTCGGCAAGTGGCTGCTCCGGCTGCGGGTCAGCCGGGTCGGGCAGACCGGGCCGCCGGGGCTGCGGGCCGGGCTGATCCGGGCGGGGGTGTTCAACCTCGTCCTGGTGGCCGTCTTCTACAGCCCGGTCGTCGGCCCGGCCGGGGCGGTCCTGGCCGTCCTCGGGCTGGCCGCCCTCTTGCTCCAGCTCCGGAAGACGCCGGCCGGCTACCGCGGGGTCCACGACCTCGCCAGCGGCTGCCACGTCACCCGCCGGCCGCACCCGCCCCGGAAGATGCGGCTGCTCGCCCGCCGCGCCTCCCCGCTCGACGAGTTGGCCCCGGCCGACCCGGACACGCCGCTGCCGGAGGCGGTCGGCGGGTTCGCGGTGAAGGGCCGGGTGTGGGCGGCGGACGGCGAGGAGGTGTGGGCGGCCGAGGACCGGGCCCTGGGCCGGCGGGTGCTCCTGCGGCTGAGGGCCGGCGAGCCGGAGGAGCCGGACCTGGCCGACGGCGGCGGGCCGGGCGGCCCGGCCCGGCTGCGGCG
>JAIEQO010000981.1 GCA_019747655.1 Gemmataceae bacterium
CTGGGGGTGGCCGGGGCCGTGGCCTGGGGCCGGTGCTGGGCGTGGCCGCAGGCCCCGTTCCTGTCGCGGTACGTTCTGCCGGCCGGGCTGCTAACGGCAACGGCACTCCTGGCCGTCATCCGGTACGGGAGCCCCGGGGCGCGGCGGATCGTCCCGGCCGCGTGTGCCCTGCTCGCCGCCGGGATGCTCCCGGTCAACGCCCGGGACGGCCTGCGGGCCGCGGCCCTGCTGAACCGCGAGTACGACTCGCTGGCGGCCGACTGGCGGGCGGGCTGGCCGGCCGAGCTGATCGGCCGGCGGTACGACTACATCCTGCTGATGGACCACCCGGCCCTCGGCCACGTCCTCGACCGGGCCGCGGCGGACGGGTTCGAGCCGCTGGCCGACCGGGGGCCGGTGCGGCCGGTCCGGTTCGTCCCCGGCTCGGTGGACTGGCCCGGCTCGCCGGCGGTGGCCCCGTCCGGCGACGGCCACCGGCCGTTGCACCCCGGCGCGGCGGTACGGGTGTCGGCCCCGCCCGGGCCGGTCGTCGGGCTGTGCGTCCGCGGCGAGTTCCGCCGGCCCCGGCTGGGGGTCGCGGCGTTCACCCTCCGCTGGCGGGCCGCGGAGTCCGGGACGTGGCAGGAGCGGACGGTCCCGGTGTTCCGCCACGGCCCGTGGGCGGCGCTATTCCGGGTCGCCGGCCCGGCCGCGGCCGTCGAGCTGCTGCCCGACCGAGGCGACTGGGTCTACCGAGTGGATGCCGTCGAGTGGATCGTCGAGTCGCCGGAGTAAACCCCGAACCGCCCGCCCAGCAGCCGCACGGCGTCGGCCGGCAGCCGGGGGTTCTCGCCGACGATCAGCCGTTGTAGCCGCAACTGCCGCGACTCCGTCAGGGCGACCGCTCCGGCGAAGCCGACCGCGTTGCCCGTCAGGTCCAGCGCCTCCAAATCGGCCAGTCCGTGGCAACCCGCCAGCGCCTTCACCCCGGCATCGCCGATGCGGTTCCAGGCCAGCGACAGCGACCGGAGCCGGCCGGCCCCTTCGGACCGCACGAGCCGGGCTACGCCGGCGTCGGTCAGTCCGGTGTTGGACAAGTCGAGCCGGGCGAGCGCCGGGAACCGGCCGTCGAGAACGTCGGCCGCGTCGTCTCCGAGCGGGTTGGCCGACAGGTCGAGCGACTCCACGGCCGGGAAGCCGGGAACGACCGTGAGCCGGTTGCCGGCCAGGCGGAGCGACCGCAGGGCCGACGCCCCCGCCCGGGCCAGGGCCGCCACGACCCCGTCGCCGAGGTCGTTGAACCCGAGGTCGAGTTCGCGGAGCTGATCGAGGAGCGGTGGGACGACGGCACCCGGGCCGATCCGGTTCCGCCGGAGATCGATCACCGTCGCCACATCGAGGAGGTTCAACCCGCCCGGCCCAAGCCCGCACCCCGCCGCCCGGAGGCTATCGAGCCGACCGCCGACCGCCGACCGGATGGCGTGCACACCGGCCGGGCCGAGGGAGTTGTGCGACACGTCGAGCGACCCTAGCCCCGGCGGCAGCCCCGCGAGGTCGTCGGCCCCGAGGCCGTTGTCGGCGGCCTCCAGAGACCGCAACCCGCCGAACCACTGGGCGGCGCGGAGGGCGGCCATCCCGTCCGGCCCGAGGTCGTTCCCGGACAGGTCGATGGTTTCCAACCCGTCGAGGTACGGCGACGCGGCCAGTTCCCGCACCCCGTCCGCCCCGATCCGGTTGCCGGACAGGTCGAGCCGGCGGAGGTTCCGGAGTGACGGGCACCGGGCCAGCTCGCCGACGAACGGTTGAACGGCGACGAGCCGGGCGGCCGCCGAGCCGTCGTGGTGGCCCGACAGGAAGGCGCGACCCGTCAGGTCGGCGGACGGCACCGGCCGGTCGGCGAACGACCGCGGGTCGTCCATCTCCCGGAACCGCGGGGCCCGGTACGACGGCGACCAAGCCATCCGGGCCAGCTCGGCCGGCGAGAACGGGCCGACGCGGGGTTTGGCCGGGCGGGCGGACGGCATAGAACCACTCCAGAACGGGGCCGCCACGGTAACGATCGCGGGGCGTCCGCGTCAACCGGGGGGTGGGGTCTGCGGCTCACGCCCCCCCGCTCGCCTCAATCACGAGACCCGCCATGACCACCCCCGCCCTGTTCGACCGGATCGAGGAGGCGGCGGCCGCCATCCGGGCCCGGTGGTCCACCACCCCGGCCGTCGGGATCATCCTCGGCACCGGCCTCGGCGGGCTGACCGAGGACATCCAGGACCCGACCGTCATCCCCTACGAGGCCGTCCCGCACATGCCCCGCAGCACCGCCCCGTCCCACAAGGGGCAGTTCGTCTGCGGCACGCTGGGCGGCAAGCCCGTCGTGGCGATGGAGGGGCGGTTCCACTTCTACGAGGGCTACTCGCTCGAACAGGTGACGTTCCCGGTCCGGGTGATGAAGGCCCTGGGGTGCGGCGTGCTGGTCGTCTCGAACGCCTGCGGCGGGATGAACCCGCAGTGGGGCAAGGGCGACCTGATGCTGATCGAGGACCACGTCAACCTGCTCGGCGACAACCCGTTGATCGGCCCGAACGACGACCGGCTCGGCGACCGCTTCCCGGACATGTGCCACGCCTACGACCGGGAGCTGCTCAAGCTGGCCCGGCGGGTCGCGCTGGAGAAGCAGATCGTCTGCCACCAGGGGGTGTTCGTGGCGGTGGCCGGGCCGAACCTGGAGACCCGGGCCGAGTACCGGTTCCTCCGGGCGATCGGGGCCGACGTCGTCGGCATGTCCACCGTCCCCGAGGTCATCGTGGCGGTGCATGCGAAGATGCGTGTACTCGGCATCTCGGTGATTACGGATGTCTGCCTGCCCGACGCCCTGGAGCCGGTCAGCCTGCCGGAGATCATCGCCGCCGCGGCCGAGGCCGAGAAACGTCTGCGGGTGCTGGTCCGGAAGGTGGTCCAGGGCCTGGAGTTACCCGCCCGGCCGTCGGTCTGACCGGGATTTGTTCGGCCGCGACCGGATTCGTCAGCCCGCAAACCGGTTCGTCAGGTGCGGGGTGTGTGTCCAGGCTGGAACCATTTTCCGGGGCCGGTTCCGTCAGGTCGGACGACTTCCGCCGCACCGGCCGGTCCGGTACACTACTCCAACCTGCCAGACGCCCGTCCCTTGTGGGAACCGCCCCCATGCACCGCCGCCGGTATTGCGCCTGTGTCCTGTGTGCCGTGGCCGCCGCGGTCGCCTACTTCGTCCTGTTCGCCGGGGCGCCGGTCGCCTCGGCCGCTGACGGCCCGGTCAGCTTCATCCGCGACGTGGCCCCGGTGTTCCAGGAGAACTGCCTGGCCTGCCACGACGCCAAGAAGAAGGCCGGGAAGTACGACATGACCACGTTCGAGAAGCTCCTGGCCGGCGGGGCCAACGGCGAGCCGCTCGTCCCCGGCAAGCCGGAGGAGAGCGAACTGCACGGGCTGATAGTCTCGACCGAGCAGCGGCGGATGCCGCCCCGGGACAAGGGGGAGGCGGTGCCGAAGGACAAGGCAGCGGTCGTGGCCCGGTGGATCAAGGAGGGGGCCAAGCTGGACGCCGGGATCGATCCGAAGGCCGACCTGGTGAAGGAGCTGCGGGTCCGCTGGACACCACCGACCCCGCCGGAGGCGTACCGCTTCCCGGCCGTGGTCAACGCCCTGGCGTTCACGCCGGATGGCAAGTTCCTCGTCGCCGGCGGCCACCACGAGCTGACCGTCTGGGACGCGGCCGCCGGGAAGCTGGTGAAGCGGGTCCGGACCCGGGCCGAGCGGGCTTATGGCATGGTGTTCCTGCCGGACGGCAAGTTGGTCGTGGCCGGCGGCCGGCCCGGCCAGGAAGGCGACGTGCGGGTCTACGACCTGTCGGCGAAGGGGAAGGCCGAGAACGGCGTCGAAGTCCTGGACGGCGTGGCCGACCCGAAGGTCCTGGTCAAGCACCTGCTCGACGTGGAGGACTCGGTGCTGTGCGTGGCGGCGTCGGCCGACGGCAAGCTGCTCGCGGCCGGCGGGTGCGACCGGGCCGTCCGGGTCTGGGACCTGTCGGGCGGGATAGCAGCCGCCAAGCTCGACCAGACGGTCGAGAACCACGCCGACTGGATTCTGGGGGTGGCGGTCTCGGCCGACGGGAAGTACCTGGTGACGGCCGGCCGGGACAAGACGGCCAAGGTCTGGGACCTGAAGGCCAAGGAGTCGGTGGTGACGTTCCCGGAGCACCAGGCGATCGTCTACGGGGTGGCGGCCCCGGCCGGTGATACGATCTTCTCCGTCGGGGCGGACAAGCAGTTGCGGACCTGGAAGCCGGGCGGCGAGGGGAAGCAGGTCAAGAGCGAGGGCGGGCACGCCGACGACGTGTTCAAGGTGGTCGCCCACCCGAAGCAGCCGGTGCTGGCCACGTCGTCGGCCGACAAGGCCGTCCGGCTGTGGAAGAGCGAGCCCTTGCAGGCCGGGAAGAAGCTCGAAGGGCTGACCGACTACGCCTACGCGGTGGCGTTCAGCCCGGACGGCGAGCTGGTCGCCGGGGGCGGGTACGACGGGCAGGTGGTGGTCTGGAAGGTGGCCGACGGGGCGGTGGTGAAGGCGTTCAACGCCAGCCCGGGGTACACGCCGAAGAAGTAACCCACCCGAACCGAGGGCGAATCATGGTCCCGCGGATCGTCCTGCTCGCGGTTGTTGTCGTCGCGGCAGTCGTGCCCGCCGGGCCGGCCGCCCCGGTGGCCGAGGTGCCACCGGCGGTGGTCATCTCGGGCACCCCGAAGGAACGGGGTGTCGCCTACGGCAAGCAGTTCCGGGAGGGCATCCGCAAGTTCCTCGACCAGGAAATCTACGGGTCGTTCATCCAGAAACCGTCGCCGAAGGACGAGATGCTGCGGTATGCCGCGGCCTGCGGCGAGGTCGTCCGGAAGGAGTGCCCGGAGATCGCCGCCGAGCTGGAGGGCGTGGCCGGGGGCTCCGGCCTCGGGTTCGACGAGGTCGTCCTCATCGCCCTGCACGAGGAACTGTACCACCGCGGGGTGCTGCCGAAGGTGCCGCACTGCACGGCGGTGGCGGTCGGCCCGCCGGACACCGGGGACGGGAAAACCTACGTCGGCCAGACCTGGGACTGGATGGAGTCGGTGGCCGGGTGGTCGTCGGTGGTCGAGTGGCAGCGGACGGAAGGCCCGAGCCTCCTGGCCTACGGGTTCCCGGGGCTGTGGACCGGGGCAGGGCTCAACTCCAACGGCATCGCCCTGACCTGGACGAGCGCCGACCTGGGGACGAAGGGGCTCGGGGTCCGGGTCGGGCTGCCCAGCTACGTCCTGCTCACCCACCTGCTCTACCAGAAGGACCTGGACGCGGTCGAGGCGGCCGCGAAACGGGACAAGCACGCCGGCTGGTTCACCTTCGTCCTGGGCGACGGGAAGGGCAACCTGCTGAACGTCGAGGGGTCGCCGAAGGGGGTGGCCGTCGAACGGGGGACGGGGCACATGGCCCGGGTCAGCTACGGCAGTCGGGCGATGACCAAAACCCCGGCCGGGGAGCCGGTCAAGTTCCAGCCCCGGTGCCAGAAGATGCACGACCTGCTCCGCGGCTCGGCCGGGAAGACCGACCTGCAAGCCCTCCAGACCTTCTTCACCGACCCGAAGTGCGAAATCTCGGTCGGCAAGAGCACCATCGACATGATGGTCTTCGACTGCACGGAGAAGGTGGCGTACCTGAGCCGCGGGCCGAGCTACAAGGCAGACTGGAAGGCGTTCCGGTTCGGCGGGGACAAGTGACGCACCGGCGGCTATCCTGAGCCGGGCGAAGGCAGTCGGCCCCGAGACTGTTTCTGCGGCGCTCCGCCGCGGGAGAAGTTGCTCGCGATTGCGTCCCCGGCGCCGTTGGTCTTTTCGCCGCCAGGGTGGCCTACCCTGGTGACTGAATCGACCTGCGTCCCCCCAGGGTAGGCCACCCTGGCGGCGGTCGGGAACGGCCCCGGTCCACGGGTGGAGTCGGGGCCGGCTGCCCTCTCGCTCTGCTTGACCGCGGGTCGTCCGCCGTTGAAGATACTCGGATGAATTCGCCGCCGAGGTCGACCGACCCGCACTCTTGTCCGAAACTCCGCGAGCACCTCGCCGCCCGGCGGACCGCCGACGGGCTGCTGTTCCACGACCCCTACCGGGTCGGCCAGCCGGTCCACCTGACCCCGCTCGGGGCCGAGATCACCGGCCGGCTCGACGGCACCCGCTCCCTCCGGGACGTGCAGGCCGACCTCATGCGACTGACCGGCGGGAAACTCGTCCCGCTCGAAGCCGTCGGGGAACTGGTCGCCAGTCTGGACGAAGCCTTGCTGCTCGACTCGCCCCGGCTGGCCGACCTCCTGTCCGAGCCGGTCCGGCCACCCGCCTGCATCGGCACCTACTCCGCCGACCCGTCCGAGCTGCGGGGGCAATTGACGGAGTTGTTCACCGCCCCCGGCGGGCCGGGCTTGCCGGGCGAGTACCGGCCGTCGCCGCACGGCCGGCTCCGGGCGGCCCTCCTGCCGCACATGGACTACGCCCGGGGGAATGTCACCTACGGCCACGGCTTCAAGGAGTTAGTCGAGGGGACGGACGCCGCCGTCTTCGTGGTCGTGGCCACGTCGCACTACTCGCCCCACCGGTTCACGCTGACCCGCCAGCATTTCGACACCCCGCTCGGCCGGGTCGAGACCGACCAGAGCTACGTCAACCGGCTGGAGCGGGAGTACGGCCCGGGGCTGTTCGCCGACCCGTTGGCCCACCACCCGGAGCACTCGATCGAGCTGGAAGTCGTCCTCCTCCAGTTCCTCCTCGGCGGCCGGCGGCCGTTCCGGATCGTGCCACTCTTGGTCGGCTCGTTCGGCGAGTTCGTGGACGGGGGGGCTTGGCCGGCCGACGACCCGGACGTGCGGCGGATGGTCGCGGCCCTGCGGGCGGCCGAGGCCGCCTGCCCCGATCCCGTCTGTTACCTCATCAGCGGCGACCTCGCCCACATCGGGCCGAAGTTCGACCCCAGCGACCCGCGGGCCGCCGGCGAGTTCCTGGCCGCCAGCCGCCGGCAGGACGAAGCGATCCTGAAGCAGGTCGAGGCCGCCGACCCGGCCGGGTACTTCGGGGTCGTAGCGGCCGAGGAGGACCGCCGCCGCATCTGCGGGCTGCCGCCGACCTGGCTGACGCTCGAAGCCGTCAGGCCGCGGGCCGGCCGGGTGCTGCACTACCAGCAGTACGCCCACCCGAAAGGGCACGAGAGCGTCAGCTTCGCGGCCGCCGGGTTTTACGCCTGATGGGCGCCACCGTCACGGCCGAGGAGTTGGCCGCCGCCCGGGCCGCGTTCCGAACGGAAGCCCGGCGGGGCGAGTTTCACACCGGTCGCTACCGGCTGCGGTACTCGGCCTGGGGCGACGGCCCGCCGGTGGTGTTCGTCCACGGCATGGCCGGGGCCGCCGACCAATTCGTCATGGTCCGACACCGGTTGGCCTCCGGCTACACCACCGTTGCCTACGAACTGCCGGACGGCCTCACCGACGGTGCGGCCCTCGGCCGGTATACCCTCCGGGAGTACGTCGCCGACCTGCTCGCCCTGTTCGACCACCTCGGCTACCGCCGGGCGGCCGTGCTCGGGTCGTCGTTCGGGTCGATCATCACGCTGTCGGCGCTCGTCGCCTACCCGGACCGGTTCACCGCGGCCGTCCTGCAGGGCGGGTTCGCCCGCCGGCCATTGAGCCGGTGGGAAGTCCAGGCCGCCCGGCTCGGGCGGTTCCTGCCGGGCTGGTTCGGCGACTGGCCGGTGATCTACCGGGCCATCTCTGTCGGGGGCAACCCGAACCTGTTCCGAGACGCCCCGCCGGCCGTCGCGGACTTCTTCCTCCGGTCGGGCGGCATGACCACCTGCCGGGCGGCCGCCGTCCGCGGGCTGACCCTGGCCCGCACCGACCTCCGGTCGCTACTGCCGACAATCCGAACACCCCTACTGCTGGTCGGCGGCGACCAGGATGAACTCGTTCCCCGGTGGTGCGAGGCCGAGGTGGAGGCCGGCGTACCCGGGGCCCGGCGGGTCGAGATCGCCGGCTGCGGGCACTATCCGCAGTTCACCCACCCCGGGCCGATGGCCGCGGCGGTCGCCGAGTTCCTGGGCGGGCCGGCGGCGCGAACCGGGCCGCCCGCTGGTGACTCCTCTTGAAACTGTGGAGGACGGCCCCATAATTCCGAATGACTGCCGGGGTGGCGGAATTGGCAGACGCACCAGCTTGAGGGGCTGGCGGTAGCAATACCGTGCAGGTTCAAGTCCTGTCCCCGGCACTGCCTCGGTGAGAAGGCCCGCGGCCCCCTCCGCGGGCCTTCTCCCGTTCCGGGGGCGACCGGTGGCCCGCAAGGACCCGCTCCAGCCGCGGCGGTGTGCCGAACTCCTGGCGGCCCTGGCCGCCCCGGAGCGGCTACGGATCGTCCGCTTCCTGGCCGACCGGCCGCACAACGTCGGCGAGATCGCCGCCATGCTCGGCGTCCCGCCGGTCAACGTCTCCCACCACCTCTCGGTCCTGAAAACGTCCGGGCTGATCGCCGGCAAGAAGAAGGGCCGGTTCGTCTGGTACGCCCTTCGGCCGGGCGTCTTGGAGGACGCGGTCGAGGCCGGGGTGCCGCGGGACGCCCTGAACCTCGGCTGCTGCCGGCTGGAACTGCCGCTCGACGGCTGCCCGCCCGAAGCCGCGTCAGACGCCCCGTAGCTCGTCCAACGCCGCCCCGATGTCGGGCGACCGCATCAGCGACTCGCCGACCAGCACCGCCCGGACGCCGGCCGCCCCGAGCCGGGCGAGGTCGGCGTGCGTCTTGATGCCGCTCTCGCTCACCACGACCCGGTCGGCCGGGATGTGCGGGAGCAGGTCGAGGGTGTGGTCGAGGCGGGTGTCGAACGTCCGCAGGTCGCGGTTGTTGATGCCGATCACCCGGGCTCCGCAAGCGATGACCCGCGTCAACTCCCCCGCGTCGTGCAGCTCGACCAGCGTGTGCAGCCCGAGGGCGATTGCCTCCCGCTGAAGTTCGGCTAGCCGGTCACCGGGGAGGCACTCGGCGATGAGCAACGCCGCGTCGGCCCCGGCCGCCCGGGCTTCGAGGAGTTGGTAGCGGTCGATTACGAAATCCTTCCGTAGCACCGGCACCCCGACGGCCCGCCTCACCGTCGTCAGGTAGTCCAGGCTCCCCTGGAAATATTCCACATCGGTCAGGACGCTGATCGCGGCGACCCCGTGCCGCTCGTAGGTCCGGGCGACGGCCACCGGGTCGAAGTCCGCCCGGATCACCCCGGCCGACGGCGACGCCTTCTTGACCTCGGCGATCACCCGGACCTCGCCCGGCCGGCCGACGGCGGCGGTGAATTCCCGGGCCGGCGGCAGGTCGGCGACCCGGCGTTCCAACTCGCGGTCCGGCAGCCGCTCACGGGCGGCGGCGACTTCCCGCCGCTTGGTGGCCATGATCCGGTCGAGGACGGTGGGCATGCGGTTCCCGTGGTGCGGCCGGCGGGGCGAAGCTATCCTAGACCCGGCCCGGCCGCCGACCAACCGAGGGCCCCGCCCGGTGAACCCCGACGTGTGGACCGACGCCCTCCGGCTCGGCGGGTGCTTCCTGGCGGTGACGGCCGCGGCCCTCCCGGCCGGGCTTCTGGCGTGGGCCGTTGCTCGGCGTCACCGCGAGGCGTGGCTCCCGCCACCCCGTCCGTGGCGGGCCCCGTGGGGCGGGCTGGCGGTCGTCGGGGCGTTCCTGCTGCTCGGCCCGTACCTGGCCCCGCCGATCGGTGCCGAAGTCCTGTCCCGGGCCGGCGTGTTCACCCGGCTTTACGGCGAAGACCTGCCGGCCAGCCCGGGCGAGGACGACCCCGACCGGGCGGCAGCGGCCGTCGTCCGCGGCCTCTGGGGCGGGCTGGCGGCGTTCCCGGTCCAGCTCGGGGTGGTGGCCGCCGCTGCGGTCGTACTCCATGTCGGCTCACACCGGGCATGCAGCCCGTCGGTGGCCGCGCGGGTCCGGCTGGCGGTGTTCGCCGGGCTCGGCCTGATGCTCCTTGTCCACGCAGTCCACACGACGGTTAACCTGCTCTTCGCGGAACTGAATTGGGCGCCCGGCCAGCACCCGCTCACCCGGATGGGCAACCGGCCGGCGCTCGACCAGACGCTCTTCGCCTTCGAGGCGTGCGTCCGGGCCCCGGTCGTCGAGGAGTTGTGCTTCCGTGGCATCCTCCTGCCGTGGGTACTCGGAAGCCGCGACCGGGTCTGGTTCACCCTGGCGGCGGCCGTGGGGCTGGGGGTGTTGTTCGGGCTGGCCCGGGCCTCGGCCGGACACGATCCGACACTCGTGGTCGGACCGGGACTGTTCGCGGGTGGGCTGGCCGCCGGGTGGCTCGCGGTCGGGCCGGCGTTCCGGCGGAAGCGGCGGTCGGCCGGGGCGGTGTACGCCTCGGCGGCCCTGTTCGCGGCCGTCCACTCGGCCGTCTGGCCGTCGCCGGTCCCGCTGTTCCTGCTGGGGCTCGGGCTCGGCTGGCTGGCCCTGCGGACGGGCGGCATACTGGCCCCGGTGATCGTCCACGGCCTGTTCAACGCCGTGTCCGTGCTGTACGTCCTGACGTGACCCGGCTCAGGCGGCCGGACGGAGTACATCGCCCGACCGGTCGGCGAGCCCGAGCACCTTCCGGTAGACGGCCCGGGTTTGGTCGGCGGCCCGGTCCCAGGTGAATCGCCCGGCGTGGGCCACACCGCCCCGCCGGTACTCGTTCAGGAAGCCGGGCTCGGTGGCGATTCGCCTCATGGAGTCCCGCCAGCCGGCGAGGTCGTGCGGGTCGAGCAGTTGGGCGTGCCCGCCGACCACCTCGCGGACGGCGGCCGCGGTCGACGCGATCACGCCCCCGCCGCAGGCCAGCATCTCGACCGGGGGCAGCCCGAACCCTTCGTAGAACGACGGGTAGAGCAACGCGGTGGCCCCCGCGTAGAGCCCCGGCAGGTCGGCGTCGGCGACGTAGCCGAGGTGGACGGCCCCCTTGTGTCGGGCCTCGGCCTCGAACAGGTCTCGCTCGGGCTCCGACTTCCACCCCCACCCCCCGGCCAACACCAGGGGGCACGCCCCGCGGACTGCCGTGGGGAGGTCACAGAACGCCCGCAGGAGTGTGAGGATGTTCTTCCGCGGCTCGATTGTCCCGACCGCTAGTAGGTAGTGGGCCGGGAGGCCGAGCCGCCGGCGGACCTCGGCGACCACCTCCGGGGTCTGCGGCCGGTACTGTCCGCCGATGCCGTTGTGGATGGCCGTGACCCGGTCGGGCCGCAGCCCGAGCACGTCGATCGCCTCCCGACGGACGCTCTCCGACACCACGATGACATGGGCGGCGGCTTCGACGCCCTTGCGGAAATGCCGATCGTGGAAGGCGACCCGGTCGGCCGGGTGCCACTCGGGGTGGAGGACGACCGACAGGTCGTGGACGGTCACGACGGTCGGCAGGTGGGTGCGGACGGGGACGAAGTTCGGCTCGTGGTACAGGTCGAACCGGCCGACCCGGGCGGCGGCCCGGAGGTGGAGACGGTAGGCCGCCTTTGCTGCGGCCAGCAAGACCCCACCCCCCGTCCCCCTCCCCCGCGGGGGGAGGGGGTGATCGGCCCCCCCTCCCCCCGCGGGGGAGGGGGACGGGGGGTGGGGTCCGGTTACTACCCCCCACACTACCCCCCCGGCCCATTGCCCGGGATACAGCCAGTACGAGTCCGCCCCGCCCTGCTCCGCCAGCGCCCGGTGGAGGTTGACGGTCGTGTGGCCGACGCCGGTTTTCGGTTTCAGGGTCGACACGCCGTTGAGGATCACTCGCATGTGGCCCCCGCCCGCGACCGGGTGACGTAGCGCTCGGCCCACACCCGCGGCAGGGCCACCAAGACCGCCGCGAACGCCCCGGCCGTCGCCCGGACCATCGGCCCCCGCTCCCGCCCGGCCGCCCACCGCAGCACCGACCGCGGCACCCGCAGGGCCAGCCCGATCAGGCTCCAGACGGCCAGGAACAGATCAGCATTCCGAAGGTTCGTCAGCGCCCGGTTCCGCTCGTTGTGGAAGCGGAAGAGCGGCGTCTCGTCCCCGGCCGTGCCGCCGTGGACGTGCCGGACCAGCGACCGCGGGGCGTACCGGGCCGATCGGCCGGCGAGCCCGGCCCGCCAGAAGTGGTCCAGGTCCTCGTAGTAGACGAAGTAGTGGGGGTCGAAGAGGGGACCGTTCAGGGCCTCGCGGTCGATCACGACCGCCGCCCCGCAGCCGGCGAACACGTCGGCCGGGGCCTCGAACTGTCCGCGGTCCACGTGCCGGAAGCCGCGGTCGGCCCCGCGGCCGTCGCGGAGGAGTTGCAGCCCGGCGCTGTTGACCGTCGCCGAGTCGTGGGCGAACACCAGCTTCGAGCAGGCAGCGGCACCCGGCCGGGCCTCGGCGGCGAGTTCGGCCAGCCAGTGCGGGTCGGGGATGGTGTCGTTGTTGAGCAGCACGACGGACCGCCCGCGGCAGTAGGGCAGCCCGGCGTTGTTGCCGCCGGCGAACCCCTCGTTCCGCCGGTTCCGGACCACCCGCACCCACGGGAACTCGGCTCCGACGAGCCGGACCGACTCGTCGGCCGAGGCGTTGTCGACGAGCACCACTTCCCAGCGGTGACGGGGGTAGGCCTGGCCGGCGAGGGCCCGGAGGCACGGCCGCAGGTGCCGGGCCCCGTTGTAGTTGACGATGAGGACGGACAGGAAGGGGATGTCCACGACTCAGGCTGCCTTCACGCCGGCGCTGGGACCCTTCACGCTCCGGACGTAGGCGTCGATCACCTCGGCCGGCGGGCCGTCCTTGACCACCGCCCCGTGCTCCATCCACAGGACCCGGTTGCACATGTTCCGGATGGTCGTCAGGTCGTGGGCGACCAGGACCATCAGGCGGGCCGACGCCATCATCTCCTTCATCCGGGCCTGGGCCTTCTGCTGGAAGGCCAGGTCGCCGACGGCCAGCACCTCGTCCACCAGCAGAATTTCCGGGTCGATGGTGGTGGCGATCGAGAACGCCAGCCGCATCAGCATCCCGGCCGAGTAGTGCCGGACCGGGACGTTCAGGAACTCCCCCAGCTCGGTGAACGCGGCGATCGCGTCGACCTTGCCCTTGAGCGTCGCCGGGGTCTCGCCCTGGAGGTACGACCGGTAGGCGATGTTGTCCCAGCCGGTGGCCTCCGGCTCGAACCCGAGGGAGATGTCGAACAGCGAGCAGACCCGGCCCTCGACCACCCGATCGCCGGCCGTCGGCGGGTAGATGCCGGCCAACAGCCGCAAGAGGCTGCTCTTTCCGGCCCCGTTGTGGCCGATCACGCCCACCCGGGACCCGGGTCCGGCCTTGAGGTTCACGCCGGCCAGGGCGTGGACGGCCAGCGGCGGGTTGACGCTCCGCCGGAACAGCCCGCGGACCAGGTACTCCTTTAGGCTCACCCGCTTGTGCGGGTGGACGGTGAACGTCAGCCCGACACCGTTCAGCTCGATCTTGGCCATACGCGGGACCCGGTTGCGGGGCGGGGTCGTCACAGGTGGAAGATGACCTTCTTCTGGAGCCAGGCGGTCGTCCCGGCGGCCAGCCCGACCAGCCCGGCCGTCACCCCGGCGGCGGTCAGGTACAACTGCAGGGTCGGCGGCTCGCCGTGAAGGATCGGGGCCCGGATCAGGTCCATGAACAGGTTCGCCGGGTTCGCGTCCACCACCCACCCCAGGTCCTTCCCGTCCAGCTTCGACCGCTCGTAGATGATCGGGGTCAGGAAGAACAGGATTTGCGACCCGACCTCCAGCAGGTGCTGGGTGTCCTGGAAGTAGACGTTGACGAAGGCGAAGACGGTGGCCACCGCCCAGGCCGCGATCAGGATCAGCACCAGCCCGGGGGCGATCAACCCGATCACCTCCAGCGGCCCGGTGCCGTGCTCCGGGTTGCCGAGATGCCCGTTCAGGAAGACCACCAGCGCCACCCCGACGGCCAGGGCGATGGCGAAGTGGATGGCCTGCCCGAGGACCGTCCGGAGCGGGTAAAGCGCGTACGGCAGCGGGCTCTGGCGGATGTACGACTCGTTGGCGATCAGGGCCCGGCTGCCGGCCACCGCCGACTCCCGCAGGAACGCCCAGATGGCCATCCCGACCAGCAAGAAGGGGGCGTACTTCTTGGCGTCCGCCCCGAGGATGCCGCTGAACACGACGGTGAACACGATCGTCATGGCGATCGGGTTGAGCAGCGACCAGCCGATCCCCAGGACCGACCGGCGGTAGCGGAGGCGGAGGTCCAGCCGGACCAGGGCGAGGAGGAAGTGGCGGAACTTCCAGACCGCCGTGACGTGGCTGAGCATCCCAATCCCCGGCCGGGTGCGGTTGATCCCCGAGCGTACATCGGCACCCGGCCGGCGGAACTTAACCGACCCGCCCGACCGCTACCACCCCAGTTTCCCGCGCCCGTCGTACCCACCGCCGACCGGTCGGACGGGTCGTAAAAAAACTCGGGGGATTCCTGAAGGATCGGGCTTGCGCGATCGGCGCGGGTGTGTCAGGATTGCCCTATTCCCACATCCCGCGGGTCACGCAGGGGGTTGCGCCGAGATGGATCGTGACGACATCCTGGTCGGGGACTGCCTTACCCACATGGGCCGGATGCCGGCCGGGTCGGCCGACCTGGTCTTCGCCGACCCGCCGTTCAACATCGGGTACGAGTACGACCGGTACGACGACCGCCAGCCGAAGGCCGAGTACCTGGCCTGGGCCGACCGCTGGCTGGCGGCCGCCGCCCGGGTGCTGAAGCCGACCGGTACCCTGGTGGTGGCCATCGGGGACGAGTACGCGGCCGAGCACAAGGTCCGGCTCGACGCCCTCGGGCTGACCTTCCGGAACTGGATCGTCTGGCACTACACGTTCGGGGTGAGCTGCACCCGCAAGTTCAACCGCAGCCACGCCCACCTGCTGTACTACACCAAGCACCCGCGGCAGTTCACCTTCAACGCCGACGCCGTCCGGGTCCCGTCGGCCCGGCTGACGACCTACGCCGACCGCCGGGCCAACCCCCTCGGCAAGTTGCCCGACGACACCTGGGTGCTCCGCCCGCAGGAGAGTGACGACCACTTCGGCCCGGACACGGACACCTGGGCCTTCTCCCGGGTGTGCGGGACCTTCCGCGAGCGGACCGGTCACCCCTGCCAGATGCCCGAGGCCGTCCTGGAGCGTGTGATTCGTGTAACGACTGATGAGGGCGACCTCGTGGTCGACCCGTTCGCCGGGAGCGGCACCACCCTGGCCGTGGCCAAGAGGCTCGGCCGGGAGGCGGTCGGCATCGAGCTGTCGCCGGAGTACGCGGCCGGCATCCGCGACCGGCTCGACGGGATCACCTTCGGCGAGGGGCTGGCCGAGCCGGAGCCGGTCAGCCTGCCCCGCCGGCCGGGCGTCCGGCAGACCCGGGCGGCCGGGCTGAAGCCGCGGTGAAGTGGGACAAAGCAAGCCGCACGATGAAGACCGACCAAGACACGATTAAAACAAGAATGATTTTTGTTCTAATCGTGTTCTGATTAGGTTTCATCGTGCGGCTGGTTTTCAACTCAGCATCGTGCGGCCCAGCTCCTCGCCCTTCTGGATCGCTTCCGGGAGTTTGGCCGGTTCTTTCCCGCCGGCCTGGGCGATGTCCGGCTTGCCGCCGCCGCTGCCGCCGACCACCGCCGCCACCTGCTTCACCACGTCGCCGGCCTTCAAACCCTTCTTCACTAGGTCGTTCGTCAGGGCCGCGACCACCCCGACCTTGCCGTCCTCGGCCCAGCCGAAGACCACGAACGCCGACGGATTCGTCTGACGGATGCGATCGATCTGGGTCCGGACGGCGTCGTTCGTCGTCCCTTCGGGGAGTTGTCCGACGATCAGTTTGGCCCCGCCAACGGACGGTGCGGCCGCGACGAGCCCGTCGATGACCCCACCGAGGCTGGCCGCGGCCGCCCTCTTGGCCTGGGCCTTCAGCTTTTTCAGCTCGTCTTGCAACGCCTCGACTCGGACGGGCAGTTCCTCGGGCAGGCACTGGAACCGGGCCGACAGGTCGTCCACCACGATGTTCCGCCG
This sequence comes from Gemmataceae bacterium, assembly GCA_019747655.1. Lineage (GTDB taxonomy): Bacteria > Planctomycetota > Planctomycetia > Gemmatales > Gemmataceae > Urbifossiella. The sequence goes on from JAIEQO010000981.1 coordinate 16,070, forward strand.
CTCGACCTCGGCCGCCGCGGCGCGGCCCGTCACGGCCGTCACCCGGCGGATGCCCTTGGCCACCCCCTCCTGGGAGAGGAGCTTGAAATAGCCGACCAGCCCGGTCCGGGGGACGTGGGTGCCGCCGCAGAACTCGGTGGACAGGTCGGCCGTCACCTTCGCCGGGTCGTCGGCCCCGATCATGACGACCCGGACCGGGTCCGGGTACTTCTCGCCGAACACGGCCCGGACGCCGGGCAGCTTCTGGGCCTCGGCCAGCGGCATCACCACCGCCGTCACCGCCTGGTCGAGCCCGACCGACCGGTTCACCCGCCGCTCGATCTCCCGGAGTTCCTCGGTCGTGACCGGCTTGTCGTGGCTGAAGTCGAACCGCGTCTTGCCGTCGTCGACCAGCGACCCCTTCTGCTCGACATCCCCGCCGAGGACCTGCTTGAGGGCCAGGTTCATCAGGTGGGTGGCGGTGTGGTTCCGCATGATGTCGATCCGCCGGAGGGTCGTCTGCACGACCTCGACGGCGTCGCCGACGGCCAGCTCGCCCTCGTGCAGGGTGCCGACGTGGAGGACGGTTTCGCCGGCCCGCTGGGTGTCCTCGACCTCGAACTCGGCCCCGGCGGCGGTGCGGATGAGGCCGGTGTCGCCGACCTGCCCGCCCTGCTCGGCGTAGAAGTTGGTCCGGTCGAGTAAGAGCGCGACCTCGTCGCCGGCCGCCAGCTTCCCCGACCGCACGACGGCGTTGTCCTTGACCCAGCCGACCACCTTCGCGGTGATCGTGGCCGTCTCGTACTTGGGGCGGTCGTCCGTCGGCGGCAGTTCGCCCTTCACCGCCGTGACCACGAATGTCTTGCCCCCCTCCCGGGCCTTCTGCTTGGCCGCCTCCATCGCCTGCTCGTATCCCGGCACGTCGACGGTCAAGCCCTGCTCGGCGGCCATCTGCTGGGTAATGTCGATCAAGACGCCGTAAGTGTCGTGGAGCTTGAACGCCTCGTCGCCGTTGATAACCGCCCGCCCCTCGGCCTTCATCTTGTCGACCACGCCGGTGAACAGCTTGATCCCCCGCTTGAGTAGACGCAGGAAGCTCTCTTCTTCCTCGTAGATTTGCCCGCGGACCCGCTCCGGGTTCGTCCGCAACTCCGGGAAGACGCCGCCCAACTGGTCCACCACCGTCGGCACCAGCTTGTGCAGGAACGGCTCGTTCGTTCCGAGGACCTGGACCCCGTACCGCTCGGCCCGGCGGAGGATGCGCTTGAGGACGTAGTTCCGGCCGTCGTTGCCGATGGCCGCGCCGTCCGTGAGGGCGAACGTCAGCGTCCGGATGTGGTCGCCGATCACCCGGTACGCCGTGTCCTTCAGGTCGTCGAGCACCCCGGTGTACGGGCCGGCCCCGGTCGCCGTCCGGATGGCGTCGAAGATCGGCGTGAACACGTCCGTGTCGTAGTTACTCCCCTTCCCCTGGATCACCTTCGTAATCCGCTCGAAGCCCATCCCGGTGTCGACGTGCTGGGCGGGCAGCGGCGTGAGGCTCTGGTCCTCGTTCCGGTTGAACTGGATGAAGACGAGGTTCCAGATTTCGATGACCTGGTCCGATCCCGCATTCACCAGCCGACCGCCGCTCTTGTCCGGCGTCGCGTCGTAATGGATTTCGGTACACGGGCCGCACGGCCCGGTGTTCCCCATCTCCCAGAAGTTGTCCTTCTTGTTGCCGAGGTGGACCCGCTCGGCCGGGACGCCCACCGCCTTCCAGAAGCCGGCCGCCTCGTCGTCGCGGGGGATGCCGTTGGCCGGGTCGCCCTCGAAGACGGTGACGTGCAGCCGGGTCGGGTCGAGCCCCCACACGCCGGTGAGCAGCCCCCAGGCCCAGGCGATGGCCTCCTTCTTGAAGTAGTCGCCGAATGACCAGTTCCCGAGCATCTCGAAGAAGGTGTGGTGGTACGTGTCCTTGCCGACGTCGTCGAGGTCGTTGTGCTTGCCGCCGGCCCGGATGCACTTCTGGGTGTTGGCCACCCGCCTGTGGGGCGGCCTCTCGGTGCCGAGGAAGTACGGCTTGAACTGGTTCATCCCGGCGTTGGCGAAGAGCAGCGTCGGGTCGCCGACCGGCACCACCGG
>JAIEQO010000608.1 GCA_019747655.1 Gemmataceae bacterium
CCGCGCCACCGCCGCCCACCGCCCCGGCTCGATTCCCGGACCGGCCCGCGCAGGCGCCGGCGGGCGGCCCGCCATAGTGGACGATAACCCGCCTCGGACACCCCGCTCCGCACCCGGGCCGCTGGGATACCGCCATGTCGGCACGCCCCCTACCCGCCGCCCCGCAAGCCCTCGACGACCGGCTCGGGGCGGCCGTCGCCGCCCGGGTCGGGGCTGCCCGGTTCAACCTCTGGTTCAAGGGCCACGCCCGGTTCGAGCCGGCCGCCGGCGGGGTCCGCGTCGTCGCCCGGAACGAGGGCTGCCGGGAGTGGCTCGAACACGCCTTCGGCGACGCGGTCAAGGCGGCCGCGGCCGAGGTGTGTGGCGGGTCGGCGGTGAAGTGGAGCGTCGAGGGGAACCCGGAACCCAAGGAACCCGACCGCCCCGCTCCCGCACGAGCCGAGCCGAAGCCCCCGGCTCCGGAAGCCCCTCTCCCTGTGGGGGAGGGGTTGGGGAGGGGTCCGTCCGCTCGCCCCCAGAAAGACCTGTTCGGCGACCCCGTCGCCCCGCCCAAGCCGAAGGGCAAGCGGCCCGACCCGGACGCCGACGCCCTCGCCGCACCGGTCGCCTCGCAGCGGGCCGGCCGCCGCTGGAAGGGCCTCGCCGACTTCGTCGTCGGCCCGAGCAACCGCGTCGCCTTCGCCTCGGCCGTGAGCGTCGTCGAGAACCCCAGCCAGTCCCCGAACCCGCTCGTCCTCCACGGCCCGACCGGGACCGGCAAGACGCACCTGCTCGAGGGCATGTTCGCCGGGCTCCGCAAGCGGGGCGAGCGGCCCGTCTACGTCACCGCCGAGGAGTTCACCACCCGGTTCGTGCAAGCTTCCCGACTCGGGAAGATGGCCGCCTTCCGCCGGCAGTTCCGGGAGTGCTCGGCCCTGCTGTTCGACAACCTGAACTTCGTCGCCACCAAGCGGGCCACCCAGGAAGAGTTCCTGCACACCTTCGACGCCCTCGTGGCCGACGGCCGGGCGGTCGTCGTCACCACCGACTGCCACCCCCGGCTGGCCGACGAGCTGATGCCGGAGCTGGCCGACCGGCTGCTCGGCGGGGCCGTCTGGAGCCTCCTGCCGCCGGACGCCGACACCCGGCTCGAAATCCTCCGCAAGAAGGCCACCGGCGGCCACCCGGCCATCCCCGACGCCGTGCTGAAGTCCATCGCCGGGGCCCTCCGCGGGAACGTCCGGGAACTCGAAGGGGCCGTCCACGGCGTCCGCCACTACGCCCGCGTCACCGGCCGGCCGGTCGACGCCCCCCTTGTCCGCGAAGCCCTCGGCGACCTGCTGCGGCACGCCGTCCGGGTCGTCACCGTGGCCGACGTGGACGCCGCGGTCTGTGCGGTCTTGCGGCTGCCGGCCGGGACGCTCCAGTCGAAGGCCCGTACGTGGGCGGTCAGCCACCCCCGGATGGTCGCCGTGTACCTGTGCCGCAAGCACACCGCGGCGACCTACGGCGAGATCGCCAAGCACTTCGGGGCCAAAACCCACAGCACTGCGGTGGCCGCCGAGAAGAAGGTGCGGGGCTGGCTCGATGCGGACAAGGCGGTCGTGATCGGCGAGCGGGACTGGCGGGCCAAAGAACTCATCGACCGGGTGGAGCGGGAGTTACAGCGATAGGCCACCGTCTGTTGGAGGCGACCCCCTCCCCCCCCCTTTGTTTTGTGCGGCCCGGCCGATCGACTCAAATCCAGTACCTGATAACGACTTCCGGCCGACCGGAGGTTCGCCCCTACCGGCATGCCCGGTCACGGACCGCGGCGGAATCCGTTGATCGGTATAGGGTTGGGTATCATCTCTACCGTGACCGTATACCGCCACGGTGCCGACCGAGTTTTCACCGAAACCAACCCACCCGTTCCGATGGCTCATGGTGTTGTGGCGACCCATCGGACGACCCCCGTCCCGACCCACCAACCCACTCCGGATCGTACCCGACCGACTGGCCGGTGTCGAAGTCGGTAGCGGGGGCTCGGGTCAGGCGGGCGAGATGCCGCCATTAACGGTCTACATTGACCTGGACATCCACCGCATCCGCGGGAGAATTTGGTAGAAATTAAGCGGCCCCCGGCTGTACGTTACCCCGAACCATGAGGGGGTAGTCGAACGCGGAGGTCGATTTCGCTGAAGACCGCATTTCTCTTCGACGCCGGGTTCCGGCCCCGCGCCTTCGGTGCCGGTCCGGCGACCGACCCGCCGAGGAGGTCGTCGAGGTCTTGGCCCGGACGTGCCGGGGTCGCCTTCGCGGTTTCCGGCGAGGCCCGTCAAGAACCCACCACCGTCCCGAGGCGTCGAATGGTTCCGTCATACGGCCGGCGTTGCGCGGCGGCGCTCGGCTGCTGCCTCCTGATGCTGTGGGCGCCCGCGGCCGCCGCGGCGGCCGGCGACAAGCCCCTAAAGGTGTACATCCTGGCCGGGCAGTCGAACATGCAGGGGCACGCGGCCGTCTCGACGTTCGACTCGATGGCCCACGACCCGAAGACGGCGCCGCTGCTGAAGGAGATGCGCGACCCGGACGGCAAGCCGAAGGTGTGCGAGAAGGTCTGGATTTCGTCGGTCGGCTGCCTGGGCGACGCCTACACGGACCTGACGGAGGCGAAGGGCAAGCTGACCGCCGGGTTCGGGGCCCCGGACGACAAGATCGGGCCGGAGTTCACCTTCGGCCTGACGATGGAGAAGCGGCTGGGCGAGCCGGTGCTCCTCATCAAAACGTCCTGGGGCGGTCGCAGCCTGCACACCGACTACCGCCCGCCGGGCGGCGGCCCGTTCGTGTGGAACGGGGCCCACCTCGCCGTGCACGAGAAGCGCGGCGACGACCTGGACAAGCTGAAGGACGAGAAGGTGAAGGCGACGGGGGTGTACTACCGCGAGATGATCGCGCACGTCCGGAAGGTGCTCAAGGACATCAAGCGGGTGGTGCCCGACTACGACGAGAAACAGGGGTACGAGCTGGCCGGGTTCGTCTGGTTCCAGGGGTTCAACGATTACGTCGGCTACTCGGAGTACCCGGACCACGACAAGCCCGGCGGGTACGACCGGTACGCCGACCTGCTCGGCCATCTCGTCCGCGACGTGCGGAAGGACCTGGACGCGCCGAAGCTGCCGTTCGTCATCGGCGTCATGGGTATCGACGGCCTGAAGGGGGACGGGAAGGCCCCGATGATGCACTTCCGCGCGGCCCAGCGGAAGGTGCCGGCGCTCGACGAGTTCAAGGGGAACGTGTTCGCCGTCGAGACCGCGCCGTTCTGGGACGACGACCTGGAGGCGCTCGCCCAGCGAAAAGAGCGGCTGTACGACAAGCTGGAGCAGGGGTTCCGCGAGGCGACGCCGAAGCCCACCGAGCCGGAGAAGGAGGCCGCCCGCAAGAAGGCTCTGGACGAGGAGTTCAAGCCGGAGGAACTGAAGCGGCTCAAAGCCGGCGTGTCGAACGGCGGCTACCACTACCTCGGTGCGGCCAAGATTCTCGCCCCGATTGGGAAGGCGTTCGCCGACGCGCTGCTCGACCCGCCGCCGGCGGACAAGCCGCCGGCGAAACCGCCGGAGGAGCCGGTGGCCGGCGAGATGGCCGGCTACCTGCTGGTGCCGCACGGGAAGGTGGACGAGGCGTACAACGCCGGCTTCTCGATGTACGTCGCCGCGTGGCCGCTGCTCAAGAACTACCCCGGCCAGGACTTCCAGAGCGGGCTGTTCGGCACCTGGATGTTCGCCCAGTACGACGGGAGGGGGCCGGAGAAGGCGTACTCCGACATCGAGGGCGGCCTCGGCTGGTGGCGGGACACCCGGTTCGCCACCGAGACGCCGAAGTTCATCATGGGCGGGGTGGCCCGCGAGTTCAGCGAGTGGGCGAACGGCCCCGGGGCCGGCAAGGGGCGGGACTGGAAGAAGCCGAACGGGAAGTACGCCGTCGCGCAGCTCAGCCCGTGGGTGCTCTGGCCGCCGGACGGCCTGAACCTGAAGCAGGGCACGAGCGGCGGGCTGTTCGGGTACGGCTACCTGCCGCTGCCGCTGACCGCCGCCAAGACGACGACCGCCGGCAAGGACGTGCCGACCGGCGACCAGTGCTGGACGCTGTTCCTGAACACCGGCAACTTCAAGGGGCCGGTCACGTTCTTCGTCCCCTACTTCTGGTCGAAGCCGACGGTGGACAAGCCGGAGTTCGGCGGTCTGTTCCTCGACGCCCGTCCGTCCGAGCCGAACAAGGCGATCCAGATGGAGACGCAGCACGTGCCGGCGTACCTGGCCACCGACGCGAAGGGGGTTCGCTACGCCCGCGTCGCCCCGATCCTCTTCCCGGCGGCGGCGAAGGGGGACGCGCCGCTCATCCACCGCGTCACCGCGTACAAGAGGGCGGCCCTGTGGGACGGGGTGAAGGCGTGGTTCGACGGCGGGAAGGAGGCGTCCGGCGAGATCGACCCGACGGCGGCGGCCGTCCACACCTTCCCCGGCAAGGGCGGGGCGACGTGGGAGATTTACCCGCCGAACACCCCCGGCGACAAGAAGGTGCCGGTGGCGTGGAGTTCGTTCGCCACCCCGGCCGCGGTGGACGAACACACCTACGGGTACAAGTGGGCGAAGGAGGCGGCGGCGAAGGACGGGGGGGCGGTGACGCTACCCGAATACTACCGCCTGGAGAAGGACGAAAAGGGCGAAGGGCGGTGGGTGGTGGTGGCCGCGAGGGACGTGCCGGCCGAGACCGGGCTGGCGAAGGTGGAGTTCCCGCGGACGCGGACGCCCAAGCCGGAGCCGTATGTGACGCCCGACGAGAAGGAGGGCAGTTGGAAGAAGCCGGGGCCGGCGGCGGGGCCGTTCGAGGCGGAACTGGGTGACGGCAGCGTCGTGACGTACTCCTGGTACCGCTTCGCCGACCAGCCCGCCCTGCTGAACGCCGACCTGACGGCCGACGAGCGGGAGGCGATGCAGAAGCGGGTGGAGCTGCTCCACCGGAAGTGGACCAAGGACCGCGAGTACCTCCCCCCCCCGAAGGTCGGCCGTCTGGCGGACCTCGACCCGGCAACGCTCGTGACCCCGCCGAAGGGCCTGGAGGTCGGGTACGTGCCCGTCGTCACCCGCCAAGCCGCGAAGGAGTAGGTGATTCCGCCCGGCGTCCGGGACCCGGGTTGCCCGGGGGCCGGGTGACGCCCACCCCGTTTCGCCGACACGACGTTCGGAACGAGCCGACCAGCCCGCCCCGGGAGTGGCCGCCGGGTGTCGGTGGTTTCGGAATCGCCCCGCCCGCCCGGGCCTACTCCGCCATCCGGAACCCCGACGCGCCGGCCGTGGCCAGGTCGTAGACCTCCCGGGCCGTCGACTTGACCGGCCCCTGGGCGCCGGCCCAGCCGAGCAGGTTCTTCATCACGTCGAGCTTGGCGTCGTCCGGGACGACCACCCGGACTTCCCGCCGCACCGCCTCGTACACCCGCTTACCGACCGTGAACGTGTGCCGCTGGGCGGCCGAGTCCGGGGCGAAGGACACGGCGACCGGGGCGTCCGCGACCGGGTACGAGCGGTGGTACAACGTGATCTGCATGGTTCTCCCGCCCGTGGGCGTGCGACGCGCCGGCGGCCGGCGGGCCGCCCGTGGCATTGTACGCCCGTCGGGCGGTCCGGACCCGGTCCGCAGCGGGGCGTTCTTCAAGAGTGTCCGCCGGCGGCCCCGCGGCCGGCCCCGACGGCCGGCCGTTGGCGGACAGCCGCAGCCCCCTCCCGTCCCGGACCGCCCGGGGTCAGCCGTCGCGGTCGAGGAGGTGGATTTCGCCCTGGAGCATCTTCTGCACCCGCCCCTTGGCCACGAACACGGTGGCCACCTTCAGGCCGGTCTTGGCCGCCGCCTCGGCCGCCGGCAGCCCGTCCACCGCGGTCAGCCGGAACGCCTCCCAGGTGGCCGGCTCGACCCGCAGCCGGACCCGGGCGGTGGCCAGGTCGAGCAGCTCCCGGTCGAACTCGTCTTCGAGCCGCCGGACGAGGTCGTCCTGGGCGGCGACCGACTCGAGGACCGCCCGGGCGTCGGTGTCGCCGCTCCCCTGGGCCTGCTTCCGGCGGGCCTCCAGCCAGTCGCACCAGGCCGACCGGGCGACCGTCTTGAGCCACCCGCGGAAGCTCTTGCCCGGCTCGTACCGGAACGTCCGCATCTGCCGGGCGACCTTCAGGAGCACGTCCTGGCAGACGTCCTCGGCGTCGGCCGGCTGGAGCCCCCAGTGGCGGCACCAGCCGAGCACCCGGCCGCCGTACCGGCGGACGAACTGGTCCCAGGCGGCGGCGTCGGTGACGCTCCCGCCGAGCCGGGCCAGGAGGGTCGGGCTGGTGTGGGCGGCGGAGTCCATCGGGGCGGGTTCCGGGGGCGGGCGACGGGCCCATTCTCGCGGCCGGCCGGGGGCGTGTCAAACCCGCCGGAAACCCGGCGCTGTTTCGCTCCGGAGGCCTCCGACAGGAGGGGCTACCAGAAATCCCGCCGGGCGGTGTTAGGTTCGGGGCCGAGTCGCCGAACTGTCCGGCGTCCCGCGGCGAGCGACCGAGTGACGCGAGCCGCCAACCCGAGCCCCGAACGTGCCGCCGGCACAAAGGACCCTCCCGTGAAGACCTTCATCCGCAAGCTGTTCGCCGCCCCGAAGTCCCGCCCGGCCCCGTCCAACCGGGCCCGCCTCGGGTTCGACGGGATGGCCCTCGACGCCCGGGTGATGCCGGCCGCCGTCACCACCAACCTGTCGGCCGGGGTGTTGAGCATCCGGGGGGGCGTCGGGGACGACAACGTGACGGTCAGCAAGTCGGGGACCCAGATCAAGGTGGTGAACGTCGGCGGGGCCGGGTCCGACTCGTCCACCGCGACCTTCACCGCCTCCCAGGTCCAGGTACTCGACTGGGCCGGGAACGGCGGCAAGGACACGTTCAAGAACACCTCCGGCAAGGCCACGCTCCGGCGGGAGGCCGGGTCGCTGGCCGGCAACTCCGGGGTCAAGTACGGCTTCGTCTACAACCCGGTCAGCAAGGTCGGGAAGCTGGACGTGTACGGCGGGCCCGGGGCCACCCGGGTGGCCCTCCAGGCCCAGCGGCTCGACCTGAGCCCCGGCGACCCCGGGTACCAGCCGAACGTCAACCCGGTGGTCGGGGTGAACGTCGTGGTCGGCGACCAGCAGGCCGGGCCGAGCTTCGCCGCCGGGTCGACGATCTCGATCGTGGCCCACAAGTGGGGCGGCCAGAACACGTTCCAGAACGCCACCGGGTTCACGATGCAGACCCTGGCCGACCAGCCGACGGCCCCGGCCGCCCCGAAGGCGTCGGCCGCCCTGGTCGGCAAGCGGCTGGTCATCAGCGGGTCGTCGGCCAACGACGTGGTCACCCTGAGCAAGGTCGGGACCGGGGCGTCGGCCCAGTACAAGCTGACCGGCCAGAACGGGCTCTCGGCCACCTACGCCGCGTCCGCCGTCGCCTCCGTCGACCTGAAGGACTGGAGCAGCCTGGACAGGTTCACCAACACCTCCGGCCTCCCGCGGGTCCGGCGGGAGAGCGGGAGCGTGGCGAGCGGGGTGACGTACACCTTCGAGTACGACCCGGGCAGCAAGGTCGGGACCCTGAAGGTGTACGGCGGGCCGGGCAACACCCGGGTGTACTTCCAGCCCCAGACCCTGAACCTGAGCCCGGGCGACCCGGGGTATGTGCCGAACCAGAACCCGGTGGTCGGGATCAACGTCGTGGTCGGCGACCAGCAGGGCGGGCCGAGCTTCGCCGCCGGGTCGACGGTCACCATCCTGACCTACAAGAACGGCGGGAACAACACGTTCGTCAACGCCACCGGCTTCGCCATGCGGCCGGGCACCTGACCCGCCGGCCGAGGTCCCGCACCCCGCCCGCCCCGGCCGGGCCCATCGGCCGGGGCGGGGCCGCTACTCCGCCCGCCGGCCCTCATTTTTCTCCCCGCGGCCTGTTGACACACCCGCCCCGGTGTGCGACGATCGGTTCCGACTCGCGCCGCGGCCCCGCCCGAACCCGCTCTCCCTCGCCCTCCGTCGTCCGCGGGAGCCCGGCCGGTCGCGCCCCGTCCCACGTCACCCCGTCGACGGAGTTGGGCCGATGACCCGCACCCCCTCGCACCCCCGGCGGCCCGGCCGGACCGCCCTGGAGTTTCTGGAGCCCCGGGAGACCCCGGCCCTGTTCGTCGCCGGGGCCGTCCAGACGTTCACCCCGCTGGACAACAACGGCCTCGTGGTCGTCGCCGACTTCAACCGGGACGGCCGGGACGACATCGTCGTCACCAACTACGGGTCGCCCGACCTGCTGACCGGGAAGGTCAACCCCGGGAAGACGCTGACCGTCCTGTTCGGCCAGGGGGACGGGACGTTCGGCGGGCCGGCCACCCTGACCGTCGGGACCGACCACCGGGTCGCCTACGTGGCCGCCGGGGACGTGGACGGCGACGCCGTCCTCGACCTGGTGGCGGTCAGCAACGCCGGGGCCGACGACGCCGGCTACCTGACCGTCTTCCGCGGGGACGACCTGGGGCTGGGGACGTTCGCCAAGGTCGGGCAGGTGAAGACCGGCGGGCAGAACTCGGCCTGGGTCGGGCTGGCCCGCCTGTCCGCCGACGCCGCCCCGGACGTGGTGGTCGCCAGCTTCGGGTTCGGCGACGCGGCCGCCGGCACCGTCGCCGGGAACAACGTGACCGTCTTCCAGGGGGACGGGAAGGGCGGGTTCGACCCGGTCCAGACGATCGCCACCGGGGTGTCGTTCATCCCGACCGCCGGGGCCCTGGCCGACTTCACCGGGGACGGCAAGGCGGACCTGGCGGTCACCGTCCCGGGGGTCCCGGCGGACGCGAACGCCGACCAGCCGAACGGGTCGGTGCAGGTCTTCCCCGGGACCGGGGGGGGCGGGTTCGACCCGGACTCGGCCAACGCGTTCGACTCCGGCGGGGCCCTCCCCCAGGGGCTGGCGGTCGGGCTCTTCAACGCCGACGGCCGGCCGGACCTGGCGGTGTCCAACGCCGGCGACCCGGACCAGAAGAACCTGGGGGCGGGCTTCGGCAAGAACAGCTCGGTCGGGGTCCTCCTGAACGCCGGGTCGGGGAACTTCGCGGCCCCCGCCCGGCTCTTCGACGGGATCGCCGCCGGCGGGTCGAAGTCGGTCTTCTCGGTCACGACCGGGGACTTCGACGGGGACGGCAAGACGGACATCGCGGCCGTCACCTACGGCAGCCTGCTGGGCACCACCCCGTCCCGGGTGCCGGTGTTCCTCGGGGACGGGACGGGGAAGTTCGCGGCCGCCGCCGGGTCGTCGTTCGAGACCGAGGCCCGGGCCGGCCAGCACATCGCGGTCGGGAAGTTCGACGCCAACGGCAGCCCGGACCTGGTGGTCGTCGGGGCGGCCGACGAGATCGTCACCCTCCTGAACCAGTCGGCCGCGGCCCCCGGGGCGGTCGCCACCACCACCGCCCTCGCCCCCCCGCCCGCGGCCGGCACCTACGGGACCGGGTTCACCCTGACGGCGACCGTGTCGGCCGCTTCCGGCACCCCGGCCGGGACGGTCACGTTCCTGAACGGGTCGGCCGTCCTGGGCACGGCCGACCTGGCGGCCGTCGGCGGCCAGCAGGTGGCCGCCTTCGATGTCCCGGGGACCGCCCTGGGGGTCGGGGTGTACAACACCCTGTCCGCCCGGTACGAGGGGGCGACCGGGTTTGCGACCAGCACCTCGGGCCCGGCGTCCCGGACGGTCACCCCGGCCGCGGCCGCCGTCGCCCTGTCCGCCGACCCGACCCGGGTGACGGTCGGCGGGTCGGTGACGTTCACCGCCACCGTGTCGTCGGCCGCCGGGGCCCCGGGCGGGAGGGTCGGGTTCTTCGAGGGGGCCACCCAGATCGGCGGGCCGGTCGACCTGGCGGCCGTCGGCGGGAAACAGGTGGCCACGTTCACCACCCCGGACCTGGCGGCCGGCGACCACGCGGTGACGGCCAAGTACCTCGGGGCGGCGAACTACGCGGCCGCCGAGTCGGCCGCCGTGACGGTCGCGGTCGAGGCGACCTCCTCGCCGCCCCCGCCGCCGGGGCCGGCGGCCACCACCACCGCCCTGGAGTCGGCCGTCAACCCGTCGGCGGTCGGCCAGCCGGTGGCGTTCACCGCGGTCGTGACGGCCGCGGCCGGCACCCCGGCCGGGTCGGTCAGCCTGTACGACGGGGCCGCCCTGGTCGGCGGGCCGCTCAACCTCACGACCGTCGGCGGCCGGCGGCAGGTGACGTTCACCATCGGCTGGCTGGCCGCCGGGTCGCACCCGCTGGTGGCCCGGTACGCCGGGACGGCCGCGTTCACGGCGTCCGACTCGAACACCGTCGTCCAGCAGGTGAACGCCCCGGCGGCGGCGACCACGACGACCCTGACGGCCGGCCCGTCGCCGGCCGCGTTCGGCCAGGCCGTCACCCTGACGGCGGTGGTCGCGGCCGGGGCCGGCACGCCGGGCGGGCAGGTCGAGTTCTACCGCGGGACCACCCGGATCGGGTCGGCGGTCAACCTCGCCACCGTCGGCGGCAAGCGGCAGGCGGCGGTGGTCGTCGCCGGCGGGGACCTCCCGGTCGGCGACACCACCCTGACGGCCAAGTACCTCGGGGCGACCGGGTTCGCGGCCAGCGACTCGCCGGCGGTGCCGCTGCGGGTCGACCCGGCCACCCCGGACGTGGTGCTCTCCGGCGGCGGGTCGTCGGTGGTCGGCAAGCCGGTCCAGTTCACCGTCACGGTGAACTCGGCCGCCGGCACCCCGGCCGGGCGGGTGAGCCTGTTCGACGGGGCCGCCGTGATCGCCGGTCCGGTGGACCTGTCGGCCGCCGGCGGCCTGCCGCGGGCCACGTTCACCGTCACCACCCTGGCGGCCGGGACGCACACCCTGACGGCCCGGTACGAGGGGGGCGGGAACTTCGGCCCGGCGGCGTCGGCGGCCGTCACCCACCGGGTCGTGGCGGCCGGGGTGACGGTCGGGCTGGCGGTCGCCCCGTCCCCGGCCGAGGAGGGCGCCCCGGTCCGGCTGACGGCGACCGTGTCGGACCCGGGCGGCCCGGTCGCCCCGACCGGGCCGGTGACGTTCCGGGTCGGCGGCACCGTCCTGGGGACGGTGAACCTCGCCGCCGGGGCGGCGGCCCTGACCACCGCGGCCATCCCGGTCGGCGGCCAGACGGTGACGGCCGAGTACGCCGGGGACGGGAACTTCCTGCCCGGGTCGGCGACGGCGGTGGCGGTGGTGAACCGGCGGACGGTGGTGGTCCCGCCGTCCGCCCCGCTGCCGGTCCTGACCGGGTACCGGGAGTTCGCCGTCGGGGCCGGGGACGGCCGCGAGGGGGACGCCCGGTTCTTCAACCCGGACGGGTCCGAGCGGTTCGGGCTGAACCTGTTCCCGGGGTTCACCGGCGGGGTCCGGGTGACCAGCGCCGACTTCACCGGGGACGGGGTGGCCGACCTGGTGGCCGGGACCGGGCCGGGGGCGATCACCCAGGTCCGGATCGTCGACGGCGTCAGCCGCCAGACGGTCTTCAGCATCCAGCCGTTCGAGGCGGCGTTCACCCGGGGGGTGTTCGTGACCACCGGGGACATCACCGGGGACGGCACCCCGGACCTGGTCATCACCCCGGACGAGGGGGGCGGGCCGCGGGTGCGGGTGTTCGACGGGAAGGGGTTCGGGCAGCTCGCCGACTTCTTCGGGATCGACGACCCGGGCTTCCGGGGCGGGGCCCGGGCCGGGGTGGGGGACATGACCGGGGACGGGAAGGCGGACCTGGTGGTGTCGGCCGGGTTCGGGGGCGGGCCGCGGGTGGCCGGGTTCAGCGGGGCGAGCCTGGCGGCCGGCGGGCGGGAGCGGCTGTTCGCCGACTTCTTCGTGTTCGAGCAGGGGTTGCGGAACGGGGCCTACGTGACCGCCGGCGACCTGGACGGGGACGGGCGGGCCGACCTGGTGGCCGGGGCCGGGCCGGGCGGCGGGCCGCGGGTGCTGGTGCTGGACGCGGCCGGGGTGCTGGCCGGGTCCGGGGACGGGTCGAAGCCGCTGGCCAACTACTTCGCCGGCAACCCGGACAACCGGGGCGGGGTGCGGGTCGCGGTCAGGGACCTGGACGGGGACACGAAGGCGGACCTGGTGGTCGGGGACGGGTCCGGGTCCGGGACCCGGGTGACGACCTACCGGGGCAAGGCCCCGACGGCCGCCGACCTGTCGTTCGACGCCTTCCCGGGCGCGATGGGCGGGGTGTTCGTGGGGTGATGGCCGGGCCCGACCTCGGACCCGGGGTTTCACCCCGGGCTATGCTGTGGCAGGCCTTCAGCCTGCGGCGTCCTGATCTCCCAGCCTGAAGGGCTGGCACAGCATAGCCCGGGGTGCAACCCCGGGTCACGACGCCCGGGCTCACCGGCGCGGGGCGGCCCGAAGGGTGTACGAGAACGCCCGGAGCAGGTCGCCGACCGCGCCGCCGTGGCAGCCGCCCGCCGGGCCTGACGAGTCGGTCGGCGGTAACACCCCGGCCCCCGGCAGCTTCCCTTGATCGGAAGGCCGCCGGGGGCCGGTTCCGTTGGTCGGGCCGACCGGCCGTCGGTCACGGCGGTGTCTGGAACACCTCCACCCAGTAGAACTCGTTGGTGTACTGGGGCCGCCAGAAGCGGTAGCGGTTGCCCACCATCCAGCCGCTCGGCGCGAAGATGAAGGTCGTGAAGTTCCCCCGGAACCCGCCGGCGGCGGACATGAACACGAGCTGCGTCCCCACCCCCGGCCGGTAGCCCGCCGCGGACACGACTTCCAGGGTGCCGTTCAGGGCGGCGAACCCGCGGACCTCGACGAAGTCGTCCGCGCCGAAACCGATGCCGATGCGGACGCTGCTGTTGGTGGACAGGGTCAACGACTCGGTGATGATGATCCGGCCGACTTCGTCGGCCTCGGACCCGGGGCTGAGGGTCCCGGCGTCGAAGAAGGCCAGCTTCCCGTCCACCGTCCCGTTCCCGAGGACGGACCCGCCGAGGACCTGGTACTGCCGGCTGGCGCTGGTCAGCTTGAGGGTCCCGTTGTCCTCCAATTCGGTCTGCCCGGCCGCCTGCCTGGCCCGCCCGGCCAGGGCGAGGGTGCCGGTCCGCACCCGGGTCCTGGCGTCCAGGTCGTTCGTGGTGTAGTCGCCGACGACGGTGGCGGTCCGCCCGGCCGGCAGGTCGGCGCTCACCGTCCCGCTGTTGAGCACCTCCAGCCGGCCGGGGTCGGCCAGCCCCCACTGGCCGGCCTGGCCGGTGATGTTGACCCGGCCGTCGCCGTTCACCACCAGGAGGGACTTCGGCACCTGGGCGACGGTCGGCGGCACCGGCACGTCCCCGGCCGACCAGTTCAGCAACCCGCCCACGGTGATGGTGCTGTTCTTCTGTTCGCGGACCCCGGTGGCCGCGGGGACCGCCAGGGTGGCCGGGGTCCCCCCGGGGTTCCCGAGGATGCCGACGTCGATGTCGTACAGGGTGCCGGCGGTCCAGGTGAGCGTCCCCGGGGCGGCCACCCCCACCCCCCCGCGCGGGCCGCCGAGCGGCCGGTGCCCCCGCAGGGTGAACGCGCTCTGCATGACGAACGTTTCGGCGATCGTGAGCCCGTTCTTCAGGTAGATGGTCGCGGTGTACCCGGGGACCACCTGCATCGCGGCGAGGGTGGTCGCGTTGTTCATGGTGCAGTCGGCGTTGGCCCCGTCGGCCGTGCCGAACACGACGCTGTCGCCCGTCTCCCCGTCCCGCCCGGGCCAGTCGTAGAGGGCCGGCAGCCACCCTTCGCTGGTCTCGTAAGACCAGTTGCCCATCTCATCCCAGGTGTTGCTGTAGGTCGCCTTCCAGAGGAATCTGGTGCCGGCCGGCACCCAGCGGTCCTCGAGCCGCTCGCAGCCGAGCCGGGCCCGGCGGGACGGTCCCTCGGGTTTACCCCCGCCACCGAGCCAGGACGTGATCCAGTCGAAGCCCATGATCCGGTCCTCCCGCGGATGGGTGAAAGTGGACAGCTACTCGCCCGACATCGGCCCCCGACGGCTACTTCTCGCGGACCCGGACGTAGAACGATCTCTGGTGCTCGAATCTGCACTGGCCGGCGACATCGAGCCGGTCCGGGGTGAGGGCCATGACCGTCCACCCCCAGGTCGGCTCCTCGGGCCGACTCGGCACGTCCGGCTGGAACCGGATCGAGTCCCCATCCACGACGTACGCCCCGGCGGGGCGCTGCGGACGGTCCCCGTCGATCAGAATCTCGGTCTGGTACCGGCCACTCGCGGCGAACTCGAAGGTCATGGTGACGGTCGGGGCGAGCGGCTGGGGGGCGGTGGCGACCGCCCGCCACTTGCCGAGGAGTAGCTTGGGGTCGACCTTGACCTTCGCCGGCTTGGCCTCCCGCGGCGGCGGGGCGACCGGCAGCGGGTCGGCGGCGACCGCGAGGCCGGCGGCCACCAACAGCACGGCGGGCAGGACGGTGAGCCGGGCCCGGCGGGGCGGTCCCTTGGGCTTACCACCGCCACCGAGCCAGGACGTGATCCAGTCGAAGCCCATGTTCCGGTCCTCCTGGGGCTGAGTGAAGATGACCAGCCAGTCGTCCGACATCGGCCCGCGGGCCGGCTACTTTGCGGGCAACCGGATGAATTGCTGCCGGTGGTGGTCACGCTTTCCCTGGCCGGCGAAGTCGAGCCGGTCGGGGGTGAGGGTCGTGACGGTCAACCCCGAGGTCCGCGGGTTGTCGGGCAGCAGCGGCACGTCCGGCTGGAGCAGGACCTCGTCCCCGTCCACGATATACGCGCCGGCATAGTGCTGGGGCGGGGACCCGTCGATGAGGATCTCGGTCTGGTACCGACCGCTCGCGGCGAACTCGATTGTCATGGTGCAGCGCGGATGAAGCGGCTGGGGGGCGGTGGCGACCAGCCGCCACTTGCCGACCAACAGCTTGGGGTCGACCTTGACCTTCGCCGGCTTGGCCTCCCGCGGCGGGGGGGCAACCGGCAGCGGGTCGGCGGCGGCGGCGAGGCCGGCGGCGGCGAACAGGACGGCGACGGGCCGGGCGAACGCGCGGCGCGTGCGAGCGAGCATGGCGGCCCTCCGGGAGACAAAGGGCGAGCAGGTCGCGGACGGGGTCAGCGAACCGGGCGACAACAACCAGCCGCATGTCGGGACGACGGGTCTGTACCGATTGAACCTAGCGGTAAGCGGGCGGCTGCCGGCCCGCAAGCAAAAAATGAGAACGCACGATGATTTCGTTCCGGCCGTCGCCCGCGATCGCCGACCCGGCAGCGGCTCAGGTGCCGGGCGGGGCCCGGCAGCTTCCGTCATGAGCTGGCCAGGATGTGCATGACATCGGCGTCCTTGACGACGTAGGTTTTGCCCTCGGTCCGGTTCAGGCCCCGGGCCTTCGCCTCCTTCTCCGAGTACCCGCAGGCCACGAAGTCGTCGTACCCGATCACGTTCGCCCGGACGAACTTCTCGCTCAGGTCCTTGTGGATGCACCCGGCCGCCTCGACCGCCTCGCACCCGGCCGGGATCGACCACGTCCGGCACTCGTCCTCGCCGGTCGTGAAGAACACCTCCCGCCCGACCCCGTAGAACATCGCCCGGATCGTCGGCCCCTTCCGGAACTCGGTCACGCCCAGGTCGGCCATGAACGCCTGCCGGTCGTCGTCCCCGAGGCCGGCCAGTTCGAGTTCCAGCTTGGCCGGGGCCTGCACCGCGGACGGGGCGAGGGCCAACAGGTCGGCCGGGAGCGGGTCGTTGAACCCCGAGTCGCCGCGGTTGACGAACACGATCTCGGGCTTCAGGGTCAGGAGCGTGAAGCTCCGGACCGTCTTCTCCTCGTCGGCCGTCAGCCCGAGGGCCGACGCCGGCGTCCCGCCCTCCAGGGCCGCGTTGATCCGCTTCATCAGGGCCTGCTCGGCCTCCTCGGCCTCGATCTCCTTGGCCGGCCGGGCCCGCTTCTTGAGCTGCGCGTCGAGCTTGGTGATCCGGTTGCCGACGATCTCCATGTCGGCGAAGAGCAGTTCCTCGCGGAACCGCCGGAGCTGGTCGGCGAAGTCGGTCCGGGAGAAGCCGTCGAGGACCACGACCATCCCGTTGGCCTCGCGGATGACGCCCAGCCGGCGGGCGTTGTCCTTCCGCTCGTCCTGCATCAGCCCGGGGGTGTCGAGGACCGTGACCTTGGTGTAGGTGGTCTTCTTCGGCCTGATGACGGCGGCGATCGCGGCCAGCCGGTCGTCCGGCACGTCGGCCGTGGCCGTCTGCCCCTGCTGGACCTTGGCCGGGTCCGGGGTGGCCCCGGTCAGCCACTCGAACACGGTGCTCTTGCCCGACCCGGCGTACCCGACCAGCCCCATCTTCATGGCTCGCGCCCCTCGTCGCCCCGAAGGGGCGTCCGGGAATAGCCCGGGGTGAAACCCCGGGTCGTCCGGTCCCACGAAATTCCGTAGCCCCGAAGGGGCGACCCGGGCTCGGCCGGGGTCGCCCCTTCGGGGCTACGGTGTGTTATACGACCACGTCTCCCGGGGTTTCACCCCGGGCTATTCCCGGACGCCCCTTCGGGGCGACGGGACCACGTCACCCGTCGATCGCCGACACCCGCCCGGCCCCGGACACCTTCTGCTCGACGGCCGGCGAGCCCTTGTACTTGACCCCGCCGGCCCCGGACACCTTCGCCTTGAGCCGGTCGGTCGCCCACACCGTCACCCCCCCGGCCCCGCTGGTCGAGACCTCGGCGGCCGGCACCTTGAGGTCGGCCGCCTTCACCTTCCCGGCCCCCGACACCTTGGCCGTCAGCGACTTCGCCGTCCCGGCCAGGGTGGCGGTCCCGGCCCCGGAGAGCGACACCTTCAGGTCCTGCACGTCGAGCCCGGTCAGGGCCACGCCCCCGGCCCCGGACACCCGCACGTCCAGGTCGCCCCCGCCCACCCCGTCGCCCGTCACCTTCCCGGCCCCGGACACCGCCACCCGGTCGAGCGACCGGACCGACAGCCGGTAGACGATCGGGGTGTGGCTGGTGATGTTCACCCCGTCCCGCACCCGGAGGGTCAGCTTGTCCCCGGTGGTGACGGTCTCGAACAAGGGCAGGAGGTTGTCGTCGGCGGTGACGGACAGCCCCGGCCGGTCGGACCGGGTGACGACCAGCTCGCCGACGCCCTCCAGCTCGACCTGGGTGACGTCCCCGACCACCCGCTTCTCGGTCGCCGCCACCCCCGACCCGGTGACCCGCTCCTGGACCAGGTTGGCCCCGATGACCCCGCCGACGACGAGGGCGGAGGTGTACATGCCGAGGCGGAACGTCTTGCGGATGGCCCAGCGGATCATGGCGGAACCCTGGCGGCGAGTGTGACGGGGGCGGCCGCCCGGGACGGACCGGGACGGGCCGATAGCCGTACATTCGCCGGCCGGGCGGGAGTATTGGGGGAATTTGCGGAAGTTGGCGGCCGGTCAGAGGTCCGGGGCCTTCCCGGCCAGGATGTCCCGCTCCCACTCCTCCTGGAGCGGCCAGGAGACGGCGCAGGTCCCGAAGTCGGCCATGTATTGGTACTTGGTGAGCCGGTCGATGGCGGCCCGGAGGATGGCCGGGTCCTTGCGGAACACCGGCCCGTGGCTGGGCAGGAGGTACTCGGCGTCGTCGTGGAGGATGCGGTCCAGGGACGCCAGGTAGTCCGGGATGCGGGACCCGTGGTGGGCGTCGATCACCCCGACGCAGCCGTCCTTGTAGATGTTGTCGCCGCTGAAGAGCAGGTTGCCGAGCTTGAAGCTGAGCTGGCCCGGGGTGTGGCCGGGGGTGTGCCAGACCGAGAGGGCCAGCTTCCCGACCTTGACCTCGTCCCCCTCGTTCAGCTTCACGTCGATCTTGCACCGGGGCATCGGGATGTCGAACCCCTGGGCCGGGATGCTGGCGTAGGTCTGGACGGCGTCCCCCGACTCGATGGCGGCGACCGCCTTCGGGTGGGCGGCGGTCTTGGTCTTGAGCCGCTCCCGGGCCCGGGCCAGCCCCTGGACGTGGTCCGCGTCGGCGTGGGTGGCCAGGATCATCTTGCACTTCGACAACGGGAAGTCCATCTCCCGGACGACCTCGATCACCTCGTCCAGGGTGTCGTCCAGGCCGATGTCGATGAGCACCCACTCGGCCCCGCCGTCGATCAGGTACAGGTTCACCCCGAACGACCGGCCGGCCTGGAGGTTCAGCTCGATCACCCCGGGGAACAGGTACTTCCGGGCCTTCATCGGCTCGACCTCCCGTGTTCGCCGGG
>JAIEQO010000892.1 GCA_019747655.1 Gemmataceae bacterium
CCGGGCGTCGTCGAGCTGGGCCGGGAACTTGTGCTTGGGGGCGAGCCGGTACTGGACCGACGCGGCCACGTACCCGCGGGCGGCGACCGCCTCGACCCAGCTCGGGCCGGGCTTGCCGTCCTCGTCCGGGAGCCGGCGGGACAGGTCGGTGCGGGAGCCGTACTTCCAGGCCCCGCCGTGGAACAGGACGAGGGCCGGGTGGGGCCCGGGGCCGGGGGGGATGGCGAGGTCGAGCTTCAGGTCCTCGCCGCCGACGGTCGCGTAGGTGACGTTCTTCACCACCCTGACGGCCGACGGGACCACCTCCGGCTCGGCAGCCGGGAGTACCGAAGCGACCGCGACCAGCCCGAACACCAACGCCCACCGAACCGCCTTCATTCGACGGCCTCCGATCCAGATCACCCGGCGAGCAGCCGCCGCTGGTAGTGGTAGAACAGGTCGCGGAGGTTGCTCATGCCGCCTTGCAACCGTTCCCGGACCTGCGACACGGTCAGCCCGAGGTGGCCGGCGATTTCGGCCGGCTCCCGGCCGGCCAGCCGCATCCGGAGGATGGTCCGGGCCGGGTCGGGCAGTTCCCCGATCAGGGCCGCCATCCCGTCGACGACCGCCGCCGGGGGGGGCGGGGGCGTCTCGGCCGGCGGGGCCGGTGTTCGCCCGGACAGGTCGAGTACCACCTCGTCCAGGAGGACGAACCCCTCGTTGACCACGACACCGCCGGGACGGGCGGGCGGCGGCTCGATGCCCGGCGGGAGGATGGCATCCCCCACCCACTCCGGGAGCAGGTGCATCGGCTCCGGCTCGCCGTGGGGCTCGGCCATGACATCACCTCAGGTTCATAAGGCGGCGATCCAGCGGCCGGTCATTGTACCAGAACTGGACGGAGTACAGGCCCGGTGCGGGGAACGCGCAGCGCCGCACGCGGAACGGGACGCCGACCACCGCCAGCGGGTCGGACCCGAACGTGATCCGGCGGCGGGGGGTGGCGAACGCCTCCCGGCCGGTGTCGTCGTTCTCGCAAACGATCCAGCCTTCCCCCTCGCCGCGGCCGCCGGCCAACGCCAGTAGCACGCACAGCTCCGGGTGGTAGTACGGGTAGGCCGGCGGTCGGAGGTTGTACAACAGGCCGGTGATGTCGATCAGGAGGCCGTTGGCCGGGTCCGGCCGCCAGTCGTTGCAGACGATCATGTTCCGGACGATCGGCGGCAGGTCCATCGTCGCCCCCGGTTCCTTTACGCGACCGCCGCCTCGACGACCCGGCCGGCCACGTCCGTCAGCCGCTCGTCCCGGCCGCTGTGGAGGTACGTCAGCTTCTCGTGGTCGAGCCCCAACAGGTGCAGGATGGTGGCGTGGAAGTCGTTCACCGAGATGCGGTCCTCGACCGCCTTGAGGCCGAACTCGTCGGTCGTCCCGACCACCGTGCCGCCCTTCGCCCCGCCGCCCGCCAGCCACATCGTATACCCCAGCGGGTTGTGGTCCCGGCCCTTCCCGCCCTGGCTGTTCGGCGTCCGCCCGAACTCGCTACACCAGACCACCAACGTGTCCTTCAAGAGGCCCCGCTGTTTCAGGTCCTTCAGGAGCGCGGCGATCGGCTTGTCGACCCGCCCGCACATGTTCTGGTGGTTGTCGTTGACGTCGTCGTGGGCGTCCCACTGGGTCACCAGCGGCCCGCCGCCGCTGTAGACCGTCACGAACCGGACGCCTCGCTCGACCAGCCGCCGGGCCAGGAGCAGCCGGGTGCCGAAGTCGGCCGTCCGCTTGTCGTCCAGCCCGTAGGCGGCCCTGGTCGCCGCGGTCTCCTTCGCCAGGTCGACGGCCTCCGGGGCGTGCTTCTGCATCCGGAAGGCGAGTTCGTAGCTGGCGATCCGGGCCTCGGCGTCGGTGTCGCCCGGGGTCAGGCTCATCTCGTTCAACTGCTTGACCAGCCCGAACGACCGCCGGTTCTGCTCGGCGCTCACCCCGGCCGGGGGCTTCAGGTTCAGCACCGGACTGGCCCCCCGCCGCAGGAGCGTCCCCTGGTACACGGCCGGGAGGAAGGCGCTGCCCCAGCACGGGGCCCCGCCCTCCGGTACGCCCTCGGGCTGCGGCATCACGCAGTACGCGGGCAGGTTGTCGGTCTCGCAGCCGAGGCCGTAGGTGACCCAGCTCCCCAGGCTCGGGAAGCCCATCAGGGTGCGGCCGCTGTGCAGCTCGTACATGGCCGGGGCGTGGATGGTGTTGGTACACCAGCACGACCGCAGGAAGCAGATGTCGTCGACGCACGAGCCCAGCTCCGGCAGCAGGTCCGACACCTCGATGCCGCTCTGGCCGTGCTTCTTCCACTTCCGGGTGCTCGGCAGGATGCCCGAGTTGCCGTCGGTGAACTGGCTCTTGGGCCGGCCGGTCGACTCCGGCAG
Source organism: Gemmataceae bacterium (assembly GCA_019747655.1). Taxonomy (GTDB): domain Bacteria; phylum Planctomycetota; class Planctomycetia; order Gemmatales; family Gemmataceae; genus Urbifossiella. Next base: position 2,394 of record JAIEQO010000892.1, read on the forward strand.
CGGCTTGCCGGCCCACGTCTCCAGCTCCGGCTTGCGGTCGAACAGGTCCATCTGGCTCGGCCCGCCGACCATGAACAGGAAGATGACCCGCTTGGCCTTCGGCTCGAAGTGCGGCTTGCGGGCGGCCAGCGGGTTGGGCGAGCCGGGCCCAGCCGCCCGGGCCTCGCGGGCCGCGAGCCAGTTCAGGGCGATCCCGCCCAGCCCGCCGCCGGACCGGAACAGGAACTCGCGGCGGGAGGCCGCTACCGGGGTGTGCGCGGGGGTGGTCATCACGGTAGCCTACCCGTCCGACCGAGCCGGTGCAAGGACCGCCGCCCGGCCGGGTATCCCCCGCCGATCATCCCATCGCGGAGGCCGAGTATGAAATGGGCCGTGATCGTGGTCCGGACGCTCCTCGGGCTGCTGTTCGTGTGGGCGGCGGCGGCGTACTTCGGGAAGCTGATGGAGGCGCCGCCGCTGCCCGAGGGGTCGCCGGCCGTCCCGTACATGACGGCCCTCGGCCCGACCGGGTACATGGACGCGGTGAAGGTGGTCGAGCTGGTCGGCGGGCTGCTCCTGCTGACCGGCCGGCTGGCCCCGCTCGGGCTGGCCCTCATCACCCCGGTGGCGGTGAACATCCTCTTCTACGACCTGTTCCTGCTCCGGCAGCCGGCCTTCGGGGTCGGGGCGACGGCGGCCTGCGTGTTCCTGATGTGGGGCTACCGGTCGTACTTCGCCCGGTTCTTCGTCCCGACCGCCCGCATCGGGTAGCTACAACAGACCCCGCCCCCTATTGGTTTGGTTCGGCAACACGCACACCCTGCCGCCGAACCAATGAAACAGGTCGGACCGATGAACGTTATTAGCATCCCATCCGGGGGTCGGGGTCTGTTCGAGGAGCGCCCATGTCCGTCCTGAAGCCCGGCGGCGGCCGGATGGTGGCCGTCGCCGGGGACGTGTACACGCTCAAGCTGGCCGGGGCCGACACCGGCGGCCGGTGCAGCGTCCTGGAGTTCGTCGTCCCGCCCGGGGGCGGCCCGCCGCCGCACACCCACACCCGCGAAGGAGAAACCTTCTACGTCACCGGGGGCGAGCTGACCTTCACCGTCGGCGGCGAAACCCTGGTGGTCGGGGCCGGCGGGTTCGCCCACCCGCCGCGGGGCGTCCCGCACAGCTTCACCAACAAGGGAGCGACCCCCGCGAAGGCGGTCGTCGTGGTCTCCCCGGCCGGGCTGGAGGAGATGTTCTTCGAGACCGGGACGGCGTGGGACTCGACCGACCGGTTCCCCGGGCCGCCAACCCCGGCGGACATCGAGCGGTTGAAAGCGGCCGCCCCGAAGTACGGTATCGTCCTCGGCCCGCCGCCCGGGGGCCACGCATGACCCGGCCCTACGACGTCATCGTCCTCGGGGTCGGCGGGATGGGCTCGGCCGCGTGCCTGGAGCTGGCCCGCCGCGGCCGCCGGGTGCTCGGGCTGGAACAGTACCCGCTCGTCCACGACCGGGGCAGCTCGCACGGCCACACCCGCATCATCCGCACCGCCTACTACGAGCACCCGGACTACGTCCCGCTCCTGCGGCGGGCTTGGTCCGGCTGGTACGACCTGGAGCAACTCACCGGCCGGCACCTGCTGACCAACTGCCCGTGCCTGAGCATCGGCCCGGCCGGGGGCGAGCTGGTCGAGGGCGTCCGGGCGTCGGCCCGGGAGCACGGCCTGGCGATCCAGAACCTCACGGCCGACGACCTGCGGCGGACCTACCCGGCGTTCCGCTTCCCCGACGGCTACGACTTCGTGGCCGAGGCCGCGGCCGGGTTCCTGTACGTCGAGGAGTGCGTCCGGGCCCAGGTCGAAACGGCCGTCGCGTTCGGGGCCGAGGTCCGCGCCGAGGAGCCGGTCCGGTCGTGGAAGGTCGCGGGGAACGGCGTCGAGGTGACCACCGACCGGGGGACGTACCACGCCGCCCGGCTGGTGGTGACGGCCGGGGCGTGGGCGACGCGGCTACTCGCCGACATCGGGGTGCCGCTCTCCGTGATGCGGCAGGTGCTGCTCTGGTTCGCCGCGGCCGACCGCCGGGACCTGTTCCGGCGAGATCAGTTCCCGATCTTCCTGGCCGATGTCCCCGAAGGGCCGTTCTACGGGCTGCCGGCGATCGACCGCTACGGGCTGAAGATGGCCGGCCACTACGGGGCCGCGGAGCTACCGGACCCGGACGGCATGACGTGGGACGTGACCCCGGCCGACCTGCCCCCGGCCCGGGCGTTCCTGGACGAGTACATCCCCGGCGTCGGGCCGCTGACCAAGGCCCAGGCGTGCATGTACACGCTCACCCCGGACCGCCACTTCGTCATCGACCGACACCCGCTCCGCCCGCAGGTGGCGGTGGCGTGCGGGTTCAGCGGCCACGGGTTCAAGTTCTGCCCGGCCGTCGGGGTGGTGCTCGCCGACCTGGCCGAGACCGGGCGGACGGAGCTGCCGATCGGCCGGTTCCGGGCGGGGCGGTTTCAAACACAGACCCCTCCCCCTAACCCCCTCCCCCGGGGGGAGAGGGGGGACCAGGCAAGTGCCTTTTCCGGTTCCCCCTCTCCCCCCGGGGGAGGGGGTTAGGGGGAGGGGTCTCTTCCGGCCGGGGGGAGGGGTCTCCTACTTCGCCCCCGCGTGCCGTGTATACAGGGCGTCGAACTCCGGGCTGGTCTTCTTGGCCCCGGCCTTCAGGTCCCGCAGGAGCTGCCGCTCCAGCTCGTCGACCTGCCCGTCGGCCAGCAGGAACCGCTTCAGCCAGTCGGCCTCGGCGGCGGTGATCTCGCCGTCGGCCAGGACCGCCTTCCGGACCACCTCGAAGACGAACTCGTGGAACTCGACGGCGGCCTTCGGGGCGGCCCGCCGCAGGTCGATCAGGAACTCGGCCTCGTCCTTGCTGACCGCCCGGTCGGCCAGGACGTGCCGCTTGACGATCTCCGTCTCCTTCCGCTCGATGTAGCCGTCGGCCAGGATCAGGTCCCGGGCCAGCTTCTTCCAGTCGGCCATCGGTGCATCTCCTCGGGCGTGGCGGGGCGGTGGTGCCTGTTCAGTTTACCGGCCGGTCGGCCGGACGGTGTCTTCGCCGCCCCGAAGGGGCGTCCGGGAATAGCCCGGGGTGAAACCCCGGGACCGCAGCCCCAACAACGTCGGAGCCCCGAAGGGGCGACCCGTGCGAGCGCGGGTCGCCCCTTCGGGGCTCCGGGACTTGTTACCGATCCGACCCGGGGCTGTCGCCCCGGGCTATTCCCGGGCGCCCCTTCGGGGCGACGGGGGCCAACTTACTTCAGCGCCGCCCGCTTGTCGGCGATCAGCTTGAGCAGGGCGTGCTGGGGGTCGGCGAACTTGGCCAGCCCCTCCTGCATCAGCGTCTCCTCCAGGTGCTTGATGTCCACCTTCTTGTCGATCTCGGCCAGCACGCCCGCCGGCGGCAGTTCGTCGACGTGCCGGGTGATCGTCCGCCCGCTCTCCTGGACGGCCTTATTGGTCGCCGGCGGGTTCGTCTCGATGTCGCTCCCGGCGAACGCCTCGACGTACTTCCAGGGCGGGTCCTCCTTCTTCTTCGTCCCGGTGCTGGCGAAGATCATCTCGTGCGCCAGCTTCTGCCCCTTGTCCGCCCAGAACTTCCGGTTCAGGTCCCAGATCCGCTTGGCGTTGACGATCCCGACCTGCCCCTGGGCGGCCGGCGACAGGTCCGGGACGTGCTTCTCGGTGTACACGTCGAGCCGGCTGACGAAGATGCTGTAGACGGTCTTCAGCCGCTCCGGCCGGGCGGTCCGCATCAGCCCCCGGTAGGTCGCGTCCCGGGCCAGGTTGTACTGCCGCTCGCTGAAGATCAGGGTGACGTTCACGCACACGCCGGCCGCGACTAGCTCCTCCAGCGCCCCCAGCCCGCCGGGGGTCGCGGGCACCTTGATCATCCGGTTCGTGTGCCCGGCCGACCACTTCTTGCCCAGCTCGATGTAGTGCTTGCTGCGGTCGGCCACCGGCATCTTGCTGGCCACGTCTTCGAGCAGCGGGTCCAGCTCGAAGCTGACCCAGCCGTCGTTCCCCTGGGTCTCCCGGTTGACCGGCTCGAACACCTTCTGGGCGTCCTTCACCAGCTTGTCGGTCATGGCCCAGGCGATGGCGGTGTCGTCGTGGCCGGCCTGGAGGAACCCCTTCAGGTCGCCGTCGAACCGGCCGGTCTTGATCAGGTCCGAGATGATGATCGGGTTCGAGGTCGCCCCGGTCGCCCCGTTCTTGCGGTTGACGGCGATCTCGTCGGGGTCCACGGAGTCGAGCCAGAGCTTGGTGCCGGACGCGACCAGCGATTGCAGCGGGGTCATGGTGCGGTGGCCTCGGGGGGTGGCGTGCCGGGGGGTATCTTAGGCTCGGCGGGCGGGTCCGGTAGCTGGCCCGCGAGCCGGGCGAGGACCGGGCCGGCGACGGCCAGGATCAGGACGTAGGCGGCGGACAGCGGCCCGAGCCGGGGCTCGGCCGCGGCCCCCAGCCCGGCGATGATGATCGAGAACTCGCCCCGGGCGACCAGGACCGCCCCGGCCCGCCACCGCCCGGCCCCGGTGACGCCCGCCCGGCGGGCCGCCCACCACCCGGCGGCCAGCTTGGTCAGGGTGGTGACCGCCGCGAGGGCGGCCGCCGGCAGGAGCACCGGGGGCAGGTCGGCCGGGTTGATCGACAGCCCGAAGGCCAGGAAGTACAGGGCGGCGAACAGCTCGCGGAGCGGCAGGACCAGCTCCTCGGCCCGCTTGGCCACCGCCCCGGACACCGCGATCCCGGCCAGGAACGCCCCGACCTCGGCCGACACCTTGGTCCGCTCGGCCAGCCCGGCGGCCAGTACCATCAGCCCGAACACGGACAGCAGGAAGGCCTCGTCCGAGGCGTGGTCGAGGACCCGGGTGAGGGCCGGCCCGAACCGCAGGGCGACCACCAGGAACGCCGCCCCGACGGCCAGGGCCAGCCCGATCGAGCCCCACGCCTGGTCGGCCGACTGCCCGGCCGCCAGCACCACCACCAGCGGCAGGAACACGGCCATGGCCAGGTCCTCGATGACCAGGACCGTGACCACCGGCCGGGCCTCCGGCCGGTTGTTCCACCCGAACTCGGCCAGGATCTTGGCCGCGATCCCGGACGAGGTGACGGCCGTCACCCCGCCGAGGATGACGGCCGGGACCGGCCCCCACCCGAGGACCAGGGCGGCGGCCACCCCGGGCAGGAAGTTCAACAACAGGTCGATCACCCCGGCCGGGAACCCGACCTTGAGCTGGTGCCGCAGCTCGTCCCCGGTGTACTCCAGCCCGAGGGTGAACAACAGCAGCAGGACGCCGAGTTCCCCGGCGGTCTCGACGTACTCGGCCGAGAAGTGGAGGTCCTCGAACCCGCCCCGCCCGAACGCCAGCCCGCCGAGCAGGTAGAACGGGACGGCCGGCATCCCGACCCGGGCCGCCAGCCGGGCCAGGACGGCCAGCCCGACGACGGCGATCCCCAGCTCGATCAGCAGCGGCGACTGGTCGTGGGCAAGGGACTCGGGCATGGGCGGGCTTTCGTGTAGGGCCGGCTGTGCCGGCCATCCGAGGCGGGGACGGCGGCCGGCACAGCCGGCCCTACCTGGCTACCAGTGCGCGATCGGGCCGGCCGGAACCGGGACGGCGGCTTGCTGGGCGTCCCACTCACCCCACCCCGGGGGCGGGCCGGCCTCGGCATACGGGGCGACCAGCTCCTCGAACTGCCGCAGGTCGGCCAGCATCACGAGCTGGGCCTGCACCCGCTTCGGCAGCCGCAGGGCCTTGGTGTACCAGGTGGCCACCTTGCGGAACTGGACGCAGCCGTACTTCTCCCCGCCCCGCCAGTCGATCAGCCGGCGGAGGTGAAGCCGCATGAAGTCGATCCGCTCCTGGTAGGTCCCCCGCGGGCCGGGGTCGCCGGTCTCGACCCAGCTCGTGAGCTGCCGGAAAATCCACGGGTCGGCCAGGGCCCCGCGGCCGATGGCAATCCCCGAACAGCCGGTGTCGTCGATCATCCGGGCGGCGTCGGCGATGCCCCGCACGTCGCCGTTGCCGAACACCGGGATGCGGTGGACGGCGTCCACCACCCGACGGATGCCGTCGTGGTTCACCCCGCCGGAGAAGCCCTGCTCGCGGGTCCGGCCGTGGATCGTCACCGCGGCCGCCCCGACCGTCTCGAACTGGCGGGCGAAGTACGGGGCGGTCAGTTGGTCGTCGTCCCAGCCGAGCCGCATCTTCACCGTCACCGGGACCGGGACGGCCTCGACCACCTTGCGGACGAGTTCGACGGTGGCCCCGGTGGTGTCGCACAACAGCGACGACCCGCCGCCGGTCTTGACCACCTTGCGGACCGGGCAGCCCATGTTGATGTCGATGCTGTCCGCGAGGCCGCGATCCACGAGCCACCGGGCGGCCCCGGCCATCTCGTCGGCCTTCGACCCGAAGATTTGCACGGCCAGCGGCCGGTCCCCCGGGCAGGTGGCCAGGAGGTCCATCGTCTTGCGGATCTCTTCGAGGATGGCCCGGGCGTTGACGAGGTCGGTGGTGCAGAGGCCGACGCCGCCGACATCGCGGATGGAGAGCCGGAAGGGGAGGTTGGTGTACCCGGCGAGCGGGGCGAGGGTGAACCGGGACGCGAGGCGGAGCGTCCCGACGTGGAGCGGCTCGCGGTAGCGGACGGGCGGCGGCGGAAGCTCGGCGGTGGCGGTCGCGGCGGTCATGAGGTTAAGGTAGAGTCGGCGGCGGGCCGGCGGAAGGGCAGCCGGGAGGACGGACGATGACCGAGGCGGAGTGGTTCGGGCAAGACAGCGAGGGCTACAACCGGCTGATGTTCGCCCTGGGACCCCGGCGGTCACGTCTGCTCGCCGCCGCTTGCTGTCGAGCCGCGGCACACGCGGCCGGTGGGCCGGTCGATGAGGTCGTGGCTGCGGCCGCGGCGGTCGAACAGTTCGCCGACACGGGCAAGTCGAAGGCCGCATTGAGGCGAGCCCGGCAGGCGGTTCGGGCGGTCCGGAACCGAGAGCAGGACAGGCCGATCGAGTTCGCCCGATCCCGGCTGTTGTTCCGGCTACTCTGGGCAGCCGAGGTGGCGGCGACCGAGAACATCCCGCACCGTGCGGTCGAGGAACTGATCGTCGCGCAAGCCGAGGCGTGGAAGTCGTGGCCCCACAATTCCGGGTCGTTCTTCCACCTCTACACCGACATCGCCGGGCCGGTCGTGCCGGCCGCGTTCGACCCCGGCTGGCGGACCCCATCCGCCGTCGCGCTCGCCCGGACGATGTACGAGGGCCGGGACTTCGCCCACATGCCGATCCTGGCCGACGCGCTGGAGGACGCCGGGTGCGCGGACGAGGCCGTCATCGGCCACTGCCGCGACCCGCACGGCGTCCACGTCCGCGGCTGCTGGGTCGTCGATCTGGTGCTGGGAAAGGCGTAACCGAGGTTGCCCCCGGCCGCCGGGCCGGTCACAATCCCGTGGGAGGCACCGACCATGACGACCGCCACCGCACCCGCCCCGACACCCACCGCAGTCCCGCCGCAGCGGGTCTACTCGACCGACACACTGGACGAACTCCTGGCCCGGCTCGGGGGCGTCCCCGCGTCCCGGGTCCGGCTCGACCCGCCGCCCGGCACCGTCACGTTCGAGCAGTTCGTCGCGGTCAACGAGCAGCGCCGCGGGCCGACCTGCGAGTGGGTCGAGAACACCCTGGTGGAGAAGCCCGTGGGCCAGCACGAGTCCTGGGTCGGCATCATCATCGGGGGCGAGATGTACGCCTACCTGAAGGCCCACGACCTCGGGATGATGTACGGCGAGGCCGCGGTCCTCCGCATCCTGCCCGGCATCGGCCGGGCCCCGGACGTGTCGTTCCTGTCGTGGAAGAGCCTGCCCGGCGGCAAGCCGCCGCCCCGGTCGGACAAGGTGCCGGCCGTCGTCCCGGACCTGGCCGTCGAGGTACTGAGCGAGTCGAACACGCCGGCCGAGATGGCCCGGAAGCGGGACGAGTACTTTCTGGCCGGGGTCAAGCGGGTGTGGGAGATCGACCCGGAGACCCGGTCGGCGAACGTGTTCACCGGGCCGAACGCCGTCCGCCCGGTGCCGGTCGACGGGACGCTCGACGGGGAGGACATCCTGCCCGGGTTCCGGCTGTCGCTCAAAGACGTGTTCGACCGCGCCGACCGCCGGTCCTGAGGGAGCCGCCGATGAACGCCCTCGACCGCTACCGCGGGGCCCTGCTCGGGCTGGCCGCCGGCGACGCCCTCGGCACCACCCTGGAGTTCAAGCACCCCGGCGAGTTCGAGCCCTTGACCGACATGGTCGGCGGCGGGCCGTTCAACCTGAAGCCCGGCGGGTGGACCGACGACACGTCGATGGCCCTGTGCCTGGCCGAAAGCCTGATCGAGAAGAAGGGGTTCGACCCCGTTCACCAGCTCGAAACCTACTGCCGGTGGGAGGGGCAGGGGCACTTCAGCGTGAAGGGGTACTGCTTCGACATCGGCTCGACCACGATCGGGGCGATCACCCGGTTCCGCCAGACCGGCCAGCCGTACTGCGGCTCGACCGACACGGCCGCGGCCGGGAACGGCTCCTTGATGCGGCTGGCCCCGGCCCCGCTGGCGTTCGCCGCCGACCCCGAGCGGGCGGTCCGCGTGGCCGCCGACAGCTCCCGCACCACCCACGCCGCGGCCGAGTGCGTGGACGCCTGCCGGTACTTCGCCGGGCTGCTCGTCGGCGCGGTCCAGGGCCGGCCGAAGGCCGAACTCCTGTCGCCGGGGTTCACCCCGGTGCCGGGGCTGTGGGACCGGGAGCCGCTGGCCCCGAAGGTGGCAGCGGTCGGGGCCGGGTCGTTCAAGGTGAAGCAGCCGCCCGAGCTGCGGGGCAGCGGGTACGTCGTCCACACCCTCGAAGCCGCCCTGTGGGCGTTCCACCACGCCGACGACTTCCGGGCCGGGGCGTTGAAGGTGGTGAACCTGGGCGAGGACGCCGACACGACCGGGGCGGTGTACGGCCAGATCGCCGGGGCGTACTACGGGGAGGCCGGCATCCCGCCGGAGTGGCGGGACAAGCTCGCCATGCGGGACGTGATCGAGCGGTTCGCCGGCGGGCTGCACGCGCAGGCCGGCATCCCCTAAACCCTGCCGCGCCACCACGCCGAGTTCACGACCACGACCCGCTCGTCCTCGTGGACCTCGAAGTGGACAACCAGCGGCCCCTCGAACGCGACCCGCTCGTTGCCCGCCCGCGACTCGCCGACCTCGGCCGGGTTGCGGAGGAACTGCCGGTCGAGTTCGGCCACGGCCGCGGCCACCCCGGTGTCGGCTACCCCGAGCCGGCGGAGTTCGAGGTGGGCCTCGGTCATCCCGGCGACGGCCGGGGCCGACCACACGGACCGCCAGTTCATCGGCTCTGCTCCGTGAACCACCGGTCCATCTCGGCGAGGTGCCCGAGCACCTCGGCGGTGGTGTACCCGCCGTTCTTCCGGTAATCCTCCCGGGCGGCGTCGATCTCCTCCCGGGTCGGCTCCCGGTCGAACCGGCCGGTCAACAGATGGAAGAGGATGTTCGGGGGCATGAAGTACCCGAGCATCCGGCCGGAGGCGTCGGCCAGCACCACCTGCCGGTTCTTCCCGTCCAGCTTGGCCCCCAGCTCGGCATCGACCACGATCTTTTCCATCGCCCGCCCTCCCGGGTGCTTCGCACGGCCATTGTACCACCCGCTGCGTCACTTGCTGAACACGAACTTCCCCGGGTTCCCGGACCCCAAGGCCCCGCCGGCCGGCCGCCACAGGACCACCTCCTCGATCCTCCGGGCCAGGTCGAAGTCCTTGTCCGTGATCCCCCCGGCCGAGTGCGTCTTCAGCTTCACCCACAGCTTGCCCCACGTCACCGCCAGGTCGGCGTGGTGGTACGCCGCCTCGCACAGGTAGCCGACGGCGTTCACCGCCATCAGGGTCTGCGGCCAGCCGTCGGTGTTGAACTTCCGCCGCAGCCACCCGTCCTCGACGTACCACCCGGCCAGGCCCAGCTCGGCCAGCTTCGCCGCCGCCTCGGCCTCGGAGTACACCCGCTCGGACATGGGACACCTCCCGGAATGAGCCGCACGATCAACGCAGAGAAAGCACGATAAAGACCGGATCAAGATTTCGATCGGATCGTGTCTTCTTCCGCGTTCATCGTGCGGCCGGCTTTCGTCCCCCCGATCAATCCCGGCTGACCGGCCGCAGGAGCCGGGCCGCGTACCGGCCGAGGCGGATCACCAGCACCCGGTTCAGGTAGCCGGTCGTCGCCCGGGCCCCGACCTTGCCCACCACCTTCCCGGCCAGGTTCGCCCCGACCCCGACGCCCACCACCCCCAGGGCCTCGTGGAAGAGCTGGTCGTACTGGTCCTCGACCAGCTTCTCCCACTCGGCCCCCTGCCCGGCCAGGTAGGCGTTGAAGAACACCCGGCCCAGGAGGACGGCGGTTCCCGTCCGACCGGCCCGGAGGTTGTACACCCGGCACAGGTCGGTTAGCATCGACAGGGTGTAGAAGACCGTCGCCCCGGTGTCGACCACCGCGTTCGGGGCCACGGCGGTAACGACCCACACCCGGGCCGCCCAGAACCGCACCCGGGCCTCGGCCGCGGCGTCGAGGTCGGCCTGGAACCCCTCCCGGAACCGGGCGAACCACTCGTCCGACGAGGCGAACCGGGCCGGGTCGAGCAACTCGTCCCGGACCCGCCGGAGCCGGGCCTGCACCTCCTCCGTCAGCCCGGCCCGGGCGAGGGCCTTGCGGTCCTTGTCGGCGTCGAGCGGGTACTTCCGCAAGTACCCCTCCAACTGCCCCTTGGCCTCGGCCGTCTTGGCGTGGGCCAGCCACCGCAGCCGGGTCCGCCGGGCCAGCTCGCGGAGGCCCTTCACCTGGACCTGTTGGTTTCTCCGCAGGGTGGCGTACAGGAGGGCGAGCCGGAGGAAGGCGTACAGCACGCACCCGCCCAGCAGCACCAGCCCGGCGTACCCGAGGTACTGGGCCCACGCCGGCTGGGCGGCCAGCGCCCCGAGGACCGAGAGCACCTGGTTGAACACGAACAGCCCGGCCAGCCCGGCCGACCCGACCAGGAAAGCCAGGGCGAGCGGGGTGCCGAACCACCCGAGCCAGCCCAGCCCGGTCGGGTCGGCGGCGATCAGCCGCTCGGCCTCGGCCAGCTCCCGGGCGGCCTGCTCCTCGTCGAGCTTGCGGAGGGCGGCCCGGTCGGCGTCGGACAACGGGGCCAGCCCGCCCGGCACCTGCGGCGGCCGGCCGAGTTCGGTCTCGCCCTCCCGCAGCTCGACGGACGGCTCAACCTCTTGGCGAGCGGGGGGCGTTAGCCCCCTGTTCCGAACGGTCGGCGCGACCGTCGGCACCCCGACCCGGTCGTCTTCGTCCCAATCAGCGGAAGGCATGGCCGGCTCCCGTGCGGTGCTCTGGCTGATTCTACCCGGTTGCGGCCGTCCGGGGGCGGGCCTAAGATACCCCGGCTCACGACCCGTTCGCGCCGGAGTTCCGCCGCATGGCCGCCGAGACGGACCGCCCGTTCCTCACCCGCCCGATGACCCTGGCCCTGGCCGGGCTCGGGACGCTGGCCGCGTGGACCACCCTACTGCCCGAGTCCGTCCGGCCGTGGAACTTCTCGGCCATCGGGGCCGTGGCCCTGTTCGCCGCCGCCCGGCTGCCGCTCGGGCAGGCGGCGCTGGTGCTGGCGGTCGCCCTCGGGGTGAAGGAGCTGGGCGGCTACCTGGCCCACCCGGAGTGGTACACGCCGTACCCGCCGGCCTGGCTGTACTTCGCCGGCTACCTCGCGGCCGGCCGGCTACTCCTGCGGCACACCGAGTCGCCGGCCCGGATCGGCGGCACGGCCGTCGGGGCCAGCCTGCTGTTCTTCCTGGTCAGCAACTTCGTCTCGTGGCTCGAACAGGCCCAGCCCTACGGGTATTCGCTGGCCGGGCTCGTGAATTGCTACTGGGCCGGGGTGCCGTTCTACCGCGGCACGTTCGCCGGCGACGTGCTCTACACCGGGGTCCTGTTCGGGCTCCACGCCGTCCTCAGCCGGGCCCTCTTCCCGGCCGAGCGGGTGGCCGTCGTGCCGGTCAAGTCGTCATAGCACCGGACCCCGGGCTCGCGCCCGGGGCTACGGGCTGTCGCCGCTCCGCGGCTCGGGTGTTTTGAGTCCCGTAGGGACGGCAGCAGGTAGCCCGGGGCGTGAGCCCCGGGTCGGCACACGGGAGCCGCCCGATGAAGTACGCCGCGGTGATCGAGTACCTGAAGGACCCGGCCACGGTCGAGGCCGCCCGGCCGGCCCACCGGGCGTACCTCACGAGCCTGCTCGAAAAGGGCCAGCTCTTCGCGTCCGGCCCGTTCGAGGACGGGTACGGGGCCCTGATCGTGTACGAGGCCGACTCGCCGGAGGCGGTCGAGGCGATCATGAAGGCCGACCCGTTCCACGCCGCCGGGGTGTTCGTCCGGTGGACCGTCCGGCCGTGGAAGGTGGTCTTCGCCAACCCCAAGCTCCTCCCGCCCGGGGCGTGACCCGGCCGCCGGTGTGCTAAGCTGAAAGCCACCGCCCCCGTCCTTCCAGCCGCACCCCATGCCCCGCACCGACTCCCCTTCCCCGGCCGCCCCGTGGCTCGCTTGGGTGGCCTACGCCGGCCTCGTCCTCGGCGGCCTCTGCTTCGGCGTCTGGGCCGGGACCCAGAAGCCCGAGCGGGCCGTCGAGGTGGCCGCGGCCCCGGCCGCCCCGGCCAAACCCGAGCCGAAGTCGGAGCCGAAGGCCGAGCCGCCCCCGAAGCCGGATGCGACGGACCCGCCCGCCAAGGCCGAGCCGAAGAAGCCGGAGGCGAAGAAGTCGGCCCCCGAGCCGAAGCCGCCGGCCAAGCCGCCCGAGCCGAAGAAGCCGGAGCCGAAGAAGCCGGAGCCGAAGCCGACCGCCCCGGCGGTGACGTTCGCAAAAGACGTGCTGCCGGTGTTCCGGACGAACTGCCTGAGCTGCCACGGGGGCATGGGCGAGCCGAAGGGCGGGCTCGACCTCCGCACCCTGGCCGCGACACTCAAGGGCGGCGACTCCGGCCCCGGGGTGAAGCCGGGCGAGCCGGACGCCAGCCCGGTCTGGGTGTCGATCGCCGACGGGTCGATGCCCAAGGGCGGGAAGAAGATGGCCGAGAAGGACAAGGAGGTCGTCCGGGCCTGGATCGAGGCCGGGGCGAAGTGACCGGCCCGACGGGTCGGGGTGCCGCACGCCGGATTGTGTCGCCCCGAAGGGGCGTCCGGCAATAGCCCGGGGCGCCAGCCCCGGGTCCCGATGGTTAAATAATCCGGAGCCCCGAAGGGGCGACCCACGGTCGTCACGGGTCGCCCCTTCGGGGCTCCGACTCAATTCGGTCCCACCGACCCGGGGTTTCACCCCGGGCTATTGCCGGACGCCCCTTCGGGGCGGCGACCGACCGAGCCCCATCAAATCTTGATGAACAACTTCCGCCGGTACATCCACAGCAGGACCAGCCACAGCAGCCCGAGGGTGAGCCCGCGGTAGACCAGCTCGGCCGCCGGCGGGTCGAGCGGGAGCGGCCCGAGGTGCCGCGTCACCGCCTTGAGCACCTCCGGCCGGACGAACACGCTACTCAGGCAGTAGGCGGCGATCGAGTTCGCCCCGACCACGACGAGGGGGAGGGCCCACCGCCGCCACCCCCGCACGTCGTTGACGGCGTAGAACCCGGCCAGGAACAGGAAGCACCAGCCGCCGCTGAAGAGCACCCAGCTCGGCGTCCAGATCCGCTTGACCACCGGGCAGACGCCGGCCGCCCCGAGCCCGTACCCGGCTGCCAGCCCGACCACGCCCGCCGCCGCCAGCCAGCCGACCTTCCCCCACGCCGACCGGTCGCCGTGGAGGACCCCGCCGGCGATCAGCCCCAGGGTCATGGTCGCCAGGGTGGGGACGGCATTCAGGACGACGTACCCGCCGCCGTCGTGGGTGAACGGCTTCTCCCGCGGGAACAGGTTGAGGAACCAGACGGCGAACTCGTGCCCCGGGTTAGCGTTCTTGCTCCAGTGGGCGGCGAACCCGGTGAACCCGTGCTGTTCGAGCCACTGGGGCGAGACCCCGACCGCGGCCCAGGGGTAGTTCGGCCCGGGCAGCGGCCAGAGGGCGAACAGGGCCCAGTAGCCGACCAGGATGGCGGCGACCGCCAGCCACTGGTCGCGGACCGGCCGGAGGGCCAGGAGGAACAGGAACGGGTAGCCGGCCCCGATCTGGCAGAGAGTGTCGATGAACCCGTAGTTCGGGACGGTCTGGTTGTGCGACCGGAGGACGGTGCCGAGGGCGATGAGCAGGAATGCCCGCCAGACGGCGTGCAGGGCCATCCGACCGGTGGACTGCCCGCGGGCCCGGCGGGCGGCCAGGGAGAACGGCAGGCTGACCCCGACCAGGAACGAGAACGACGGCTGGATCAGGTCGTGGAGCGAGCACCCGGCCCATTCCACGTGGGTCTGGTGGTGGGCGAGGAGCGCGAGCAGGTCGCTGTCCGGGTACGCCTTGGCCGCCCCGGCGAGGTGGAGCACCTCGGCCATCATCAGGAGCATGACGAACCCGCGGTAGGCATCGACCGAGGTGAGCCGGTCGGCCGGCGGGGGTGCGGGGTCGCCCATGACGACGGGTCCGGGGTCGAGGACGGGGACCCGGACATGATACCCGGCGGAGGGCGGTCAGAACCGGACGCCGACCCCGACGTTCGAGAAGAACCGGGCCGACTGGTCGTTCAGCCCCCACCCGAGCCGGAACCCGACCTCCAGGTCCGGGGTGACCAGGTAGTGCAGGCCCGGGCTGAAGTAGTGCCGGGTGGCGTTCGCGGCCGACCCGGTAGACGCGATGGCGAAGTACTCGGCGTGGGCCGTCCACCCCTCCCCGAACGGCACCCGGAGGACGGCCGACGGGGCCCACAGGCTCGACCGGTCGCCCCCCTCGCTCGCCGTCCCGTACCGGAACGCGGCGTCGAACCGCCACCGGTTCGGCAGCTCCCACCCGGCCACGGCGGTGGCGATCAGCTCGGTCGCGGGCGAGGCCCCGGCGCTCCCCCCGGTCGGGGTGAACCCCTGGACGATCACCGCGCTTTGCGGCACCCACCCGTCCTGGTCGGTCACCCCGATCTTCGTCCCGTAGGCCAGGGTGTACTCCCGGACCAGCCGCGACCCGCGGCCGGCCACCACCTCGTCCGCGGCGTCCGCCCCGGAGGCCTCGTTCCCGGCCCCGCCGACCTCGTAGTTCCACCCCAGCCGCAGCTCGACCCGGTCGGTCAGCCCGTACCGCAGGAGCAGCTCCGGGACGCTGTGCGTCTCCTTCAGCCCGCGGTTGTCGAGGAACGTGTAGGCCGACTCGACGACCAGCCGGCGGCGGCCGACGGTGGTGGTGGCCGGGGTGAACGAGTCCCGGTCGGTCTCGATCTCGTCCGGCTCGCCCTCCCGACCGCCCCGGCCGACCCGCTCGCCGGTGAGGGCCTCCAGGGTCTCGACCGGCGACCCCGGGCGGTCGGTGGCCGGCACCTCCTGGCCGGCCGCCCGACCGCCGGCGGCCAGCAGCGCGGCCGCGATCAGGACCGTTCGGTTGACGGGTGTACGCACGACATGGGGAATCGGCGTGGCGGGCCGCCCGGGTTTACACAAAGTCGGCCGGACGACCGGACGATCCCCGCGGCCGTCACCCGCCCTTCGTCAGCACGACCAGGTGCGGCTGGCGGGAGACGACCACCCCGCCGGCGGCTTCTTCCGTAACGGCGAACGCGGCCGCGTCCCGGATCGGCAGGGCGGCCCGCACCGGCACCAGGGCCGACCCGTCCGGCCCGACGTCGAACACCCCGCCGTCGACCGGCTCCTTGTCCGGCCGGCCGGCGTCGACGATCCACAACTGGTACTGGCGGCGGGCCGGGTCGTTCGGGGCCAGCCCCCGGACCTCCAGGTAACCCTCCTGCTTCGCCGCGTCCCAGATGACCCGCCCGCCCGGCCCGGCATACCGCGCCGCCCCGGCCGCCGCCAGGGCGTCCCGCCGCTGGGCCACCGTCGGCTCGATCACCCCCGCCCGCGGCCACGCCAGCCACCCGA
>JAIEQO010000798.1 GCA_019747655.1 Gemmataceae bacterium
CCCCGACGCCCCCGTTGCTAGAATGCCGGTAGTGGTGCCCCCCCGCCCCGAGTGCCCGCCAATGGCCGGCGTCAACCCGTACATCCGCAAGGTCGAGGCGGTCCGGACCGACCGGCCGTTCACCGTCACCTTCGTGGACGAGGAGACGGGGGCGACGACCGAGGTGCGGGTGGACGCGACCCTCCCGCTCGGGCGGCTCGGGCTGGAGGGCAGCTTGCTGGACATCGCCGAGGCGGCCGGGGTCGAGATCAACCACTCGTGCGGCGGGGTGTGCGCCTGCTCGACCTGCCACGTGTACGTGACCGCCGGAGGGAAGACGTGCCCGCCGGCGACCGAGGACGAGGAGGATCAACTCGACAAGGCCCCGGCCCTGACCACCGACTCCCGGCTGGCCTGCCAGTGCGTCCCGGACGGGACTCAGGACCTGACCGTCCGGATTCCCAAGTGGAACCGGAACCAGGTCAAGGAAGGGCACCACTAGCGGTCGCGAGTCGTCAGGTCATCAAGTCTTCATGCCCGAGCCCGGCCGCAGGGTCTGCCGCCCGAAGTCCCCGACGTGACGACCTGAAGACCTGACGACTTGTGACCCCCCGGGCCAACGCCGTATGATCCAGGAGCGTTGACCGTATAGCCCCCCTCGCCGCCCTCCCCCCACCGAGGACCCGCCGATGCGCCGCTGGATGGCCGCCCCCCTGGTGTTCGCCGCCGCCGCGGCCGTCGCCGTCTTGTGCGCCGACGCCCCGCCGGCCCGGGCCGCCGACCCGGTCGAGGAGACGTTCCCGACGGCCGACGGGGTCCGCCTCAAGGGCCTGTTCCACCGGGCCGACAAGGCCCGGGAGGGGAACCCGGTGGTCGTCCTGCTGTACAGCCCGGGGCCGGACCGGACGATGCTCAAGGGCGACTGGGACGGGCTGGCCGCGACCCTGAACAAGCAGGGGTTCCACGTCTTCCGCTTCGACTGGCGGGGCCACGGCAAGAGCACCGACATCCAGGACCCGCAGGAGTTCTGGAAGAACCCGCTCACCGGGCCGTGGAACAACAAGTACATCAAGGGGGCGGCCAAGAAGCCGGTCAAGAACGAGCTGGCGGTCAAGGCCGACGTCAACGCCAAGTACTTCCCGGCCTACGTCAACGACCTGGCCGCCGTCCGCACGTACCTGGACCAGAAGAACGACGAGGGGGCGTTCAACAGCAGTTCGATCTACCTGATCGGGGAGAAGGACGCGGCCGCCCTCGGGATGCTGTGGATGGCCGCCGAGTGGGAGCGGCCGGCGATCGCCCCGCTCCTGGGCAACGGGATCCATTACAAGGTCGTCCCGACCCGCGGGGTCGTGGCCGACCCGGAGGCCGGGAAGGACATCGCCGGGGCCATCTGGCTCAGCGGCAGCCGGGGCGGGCTCCCGGAGGCGGCGATCAAGACCTGGGCCCAGAACGCCCCCCGGCTGCGGGACAACAACCCGATGCTGTTCCTGTACGGGGAGAAGGACCCGGCCGCCTCCGCCGGCAAGACGTTCGTGAACGAGGTCCTGGTGGCCGGCGGGAACAAGAACCTGGGGGTCAAGAAGCTCGAGCAGACGTTCCTCGTCCCGGTCCCGAACTCGAAGACCCTGACCGGGGTGAGCCTGTTGGGCAAGAACGCCGACCTCCAGACCGAGGACACGATCGTCAAGTACCTGACCGCCCGCCAGAAGGACCGGGCCAGCATCACCCGCAAGGAGCGGCGGTACGTCAGCCCGTACTACGTCGACCTGTCGTACTTCGGCCTGCGGCCGCAGTAGCGACCCGACCCCTCCCCACGACGGCCCCGTAGGGCCGGCTGTGCCGGCCGGCACAGCCGGCCCTACTTCCCGTACACCGCCTTCGGGTCGAACACCTTCTCGGCCACCACCTTCAGCTCGCCGCCGGCCAGCTCCCGGAAGAAGCAGCTCTTGTACCCCTCGTGGCAGGCCGCCCCGCCGACCTGCCGGACCTTCAAGAGCACCGTGTCGGCGTCGCAGTCGACGAACACCCCGGCCACCTCCTGGACGTGGCCGCTCTCCTCGCCCTTGCGCCACAGCCGGTTCCGACTCCGGCTGAAGTAGACGGCCCGGCCGGTCCGGACCGTCTCGGCGAACGCCTCGGCGTTCATCCAGGCGAGCATCAGGACCTCGCCGGTGTCGGCGTCCTGGGCGACCGCCGGGACCAGCCCGCCGGCCTTCGCGAAGTCGATCATGGGGGACGCGGAGTCAGGGTCGGGGGCGAGGATTGAGTCTCAATCGCGGTCGTCGTACCGGTCGGGCTCGGGGTCGCGGTCGTCGGCCCGGCGGGCGGCCACGACCTCGAACCCGTCCCGCACGTCCTGCCGGGACAGGACGACCAGCCCCCAGATGCCCAGCGGCACCCCGGTGACCACGCAGCAGGTGCAGTACAGGATCGAGCTGGCCGCCAGGACGGAGGCCGCGATCCCCCACCCGTGGCTCTCCAGCCGGCCCATCTTGACCGCCCCGTAGGTCATCAGGGCGCCGAAGATCAGGCTGAACCCCGAGCAGACGCCGAAGACGATCGTGTTGACGACCAGCTCCTCCTCGTTCTGGACGTTCAGGTCCTTCTTGGCCTGGGCCGGGTTGTCGGCCACCCACATCCCGAGCAGGACGGCCCCGACCGTCCCGGCCACCCCGGCCAACAGCGCGAGCACCCCGACCACCCGGAGCCACGAGGCCGGGCCGGCGACCGCCCGCATCGCGTGGGCGACCACCTCGTCGTCGTCGTCCCGGTAGCGGCGGCGGGGCCGCCGCCGGCGGGGCCGGGGCTCGTCGTCCTGATACCGGTCCCGGTCGTCGGCCGCCAGGGGGTAAGGCTCGCGGTCCCGGTCCGGGTCGTCCTCCCGGTCGCGGTCGCGGTCGCGGCCCCGGGCCGGCCGGCGGTCGGCGTCGGCCGGGACGAACTCGTGCCGGCACCGCGGGCACCGGACCTTCCAGGTCCGGTACTCGTCGTCCACGTCGAGCGGCTCCCGGCAGTCCGGGCAGCGGGTGGTGAACGGCATGGGCTAGTACCCGCCCGGGGCGGCCGACCGGGCCGCGAACGCCGCCTTCACCTCCGGCTTCGACAGCACGATCAGGCACCAGATGCCGACCGGCAGCCCGATCAGGCAGCAGCAGCCGTTGACGAACGGCAACATCGCCAGCACCGACCCGATGATCGGCAGCCCCCGGCCGGACAGCCGGAGCATCTGGACCCCGCCGAGGGTGACGACCGCCGCCACCAGCAGGTTCACCACGTAGAACGCCGGGGCGGCCTTCTTCACTCCGCCCATGATGTCGGTCATCGTCTGCTTCTGCTGCTTCTTCTGGTCGTCGGTCAGGTTCGGGTCCTTGTCCAGCTTCTCATTCTGCTCGGCCAGCGCCTGGTCGAGCTGGGCCGGGAGCTGGCCGAGCTGGATCAGCCCGAGGGCGGCGAACGCCACCCCGAGCCCCCCGACCACGGTCAGGAAGATCGCCGGGAGCCGGACCTTCTCCCGGCCGGCCCCGGCCCGCCCGCCCCGCCGGGGGCGGTCGTCGGTGTCGTCGCCCCGGTCATCGTCCCGGCGGCGGGGCCGGTCGTCGTAGTCGTCGTCCCGGTCGTCCCGCCGCCGGTCGTCGTACCCGGACATGGAAGCCCCCGCCGGTCAGTAGGTGATGAGACTGTGTACGTCGTATTCGGCCAGCCGGTCCCGGCCTTTCAGGAAGGCCAGCTCGATCAGGAACAGGCACCCGGCGACGGCCCCGCCGGCGGCCTCGATCAGCTTGGCGGCGGCGGCCATCGTCCCGCCGGTGGCCAGCACGTCGTCCACGACCAGCACCCGGGCCCCGGGCCGGACCCCGTCGACGTGCATGTGCAGCTCGGCCGACCCGTACTCCAGGTCGTACTTGTAGCTGTGCGTCTTGTACGGCAGCTTGCCCGGCTTGCGGAGCGGGACCAGCGGCTTGCCCAGCTTGTAGGCCAGCGGGGCGGCGAACAGGAACCCCCGGGCCTCGGCCGCGGCGATCACGTCGGCCGACACGGAACCGGCCCGGGCGGCGAGTTGGTCGACGGCGGCGGCGAACGCCGGCGGGTCGGCCAACAGCGGCGTGATGTCCTTGAACAGGACGCCCGGCTGGGGGAAGTCGGGCACGTCCCGGATGTGGTCGGCGAGGTTCATGGAGGTTCCGGGGCCGGCGGCCGGGTTGTCTTAGTGGGAGAGCCAGGGGTTTGCACCCCTGGCAACATTCGGTCGTCCCTCCGGGACTCCGAGGCCCGGAGCCGCGGAGCGGCGACCGACGGTAGCCCGGGGTGGCAACCCCGGGTCGGTTCTCCCCCTCCCCGTTGCGGGGAGGGGCCGGGGGAGGGGTCGTATGCAACTTCACATCCGCCGGGCGACCCCGGCCGACGCGGCGGTGGTCGCCGACTTCAACGCCCGGCTGGCCTGGGAGAGCGAGCACAAGCGGCTCGACCCGGCCGTCCTCGGGGCCGGGGTGGCGGCCGTCCTGGCCGACCCGGCGAAGGGGTTCTACACGGTCGCCGAGCGGGCCGGCGAGGTGGTGGGGCAGGTCCTCGTCACCAACGAGTGGACCGACTGGCGGAACGGCTGGTACTGGTGGGTGCAGAGCGTGTACGTCCGGGCCGACGCCCGCCGGGGCGGGGTGTTCCGGGCCCTGTACCGGCACCTGGAGGCGGTCGCCCAGGCCGACCCGACGGTCATCGGCCTGCGGCTGTACGTCGAGCGGGAGAACACCCCGGCCCAGGCCGTCTACCGGTCGCTCGGGATGGCGGAGGAGCCGTACTTCCTGATGGGCCGCTACCCGCTCCCGGGCCGGCCCGGCTTCCCGGACGAGAAGGGCGGACCGTAACGGCACCGCGGGGCCGGTGTCACGACCCGGGGTCGTCCCCGGCATCCGGTTCCGGCGGGGCGGCGAGCTGGCGGATGATCTGGCGGGCGAGGTGCTCGTTCACCTCGCGGTGACGCGGGACGGCCTGGGCCACCCCGGTCGCCGGGTTCCGGTACCAATCGTGGCGGCGGCCGTTCCGCTCCAGGACGGCCCCGGCCGCCTCGATCGCCCGGATCAGGTCGACCCGCTTCACGAGATCACCAATTCGTCGACCTTGCGGGCCCCGGGTACCAACCCGTTGCTCAGGTCGTGGTACAGGTCGGCGAGGTGGTCCTTGAGGTCGTCCAGCGTTTCGCCCTGGGTCCAGTAGTCGGGGTAGTCGAGCAGGTAGCCGAGGTAGAAGTCCCCGCTCCGCCAGTGCATGTACTTGACCGTCTGCATGGCCACCTCCGGGTGACGACACCCAGAATCATACCCCCGGGCCGGCCGCCCCCGCAACCTTCTCGACCGCCCGGATGAACGCTTCGAGCTTGGCCGGGTCGAGCCGGCCGGTGGACCGCACCCCGCTGCACACGTCCACCCCGAACGGCCGGACCGTCTCCACCGCCTCGACCACGTTCCCCGCGGCCAGTCCGCCCGCCAGCCACACCGGCACCCCCACCGCCTCCCGGATGCGGCGGCTGACCGCCCAGTCGTGCCGCCGGCCGGTCCCGCCCAGCTCCTTCACCGCCAGCGACTGGTTCCCCGAGTCGAGCAGGATTGCGTCCACGAACGGGGCGACCCGGACGGCCTCGTCGAACGCCTCCGGCCCGGTGACGTGGACGACCTGGACGATGCCGATCCCGGGCAGGGCGTCCCGCAACTCGGCGTGGGTGCCGGTGACGAGGTGGTCGACGGTCTGGAGGGTGTTGGCCCGGCACCGCCGCTGCTGGGCGACGATCGACGGCACGTCCTGCCGGCTGGTCAGGAGGAACGTGGCCACCCCGGGCGGGACGGTCGGGGCAATTTCGGCGATCAGCTCTTCGGGGATCGGCCCGGGGCCGCTCGGCATGGCCGACACGAGCCCGACGGCCGCCGCCCCGAGCCGGACCGCGATCGCGGCCTCCTCGACCGAGGCCATGCAGCAGACCTTCACCCGCGGGCGGGAGGTGGGGTGCATGGGAGTATCCTTGCAAGTGAGGTAGCCCCGACCCCCGGGCCCAGGGCTGCCGCCCTGGGCAACGGACGCCGGTCGCTCCGCGGCGGGGGGAGCTACGGAGGTCTTCGCCCCGGAGGGGCTGCCGTCCGTAGCCCGACGCGGGAGCGTCGGGACCGGGGGCGGCCCGCCTCCGAATCCGGGTTGCCCGGCTTCCGCACCCATCGTATACGCCCGGGGTCGCGGAGGGCCCGGGACCGTGGGAATCATTCGCCGGTACGCGCCGCTCGCCCTCCTCGCCCTGCTCCCGGCCGGGTGCTTCAACTCACACAACCCGAGCTACTTCCCGTACTACTTCTCCGGCGGGCGGATCGTCGAGTCGCACGCCAAGCCGGCGTTCGGGTACTTCCGCGACTTCGACCCGAAGGCCCACCGGCTCGACGTCACCCCCAAAGACGCCACCGCCCCGCTCGGGTCCCAGATCGTCCTCGTCGCCACCGTCTACGACAAGGACGGCCAGCCCCGCCGCAGCCGCCGGGTCGAGTGGATGCTCGAAGGACCGGGGGCCATCTACGAGGTCGACGAGAGCGGGTTCTACGCCGGCCGCGGGTACAAGGTCGACAACAAGTACGCCGTCGGGTACACGAACTACTCGGCCCGGACCATCACCCGCGGGAACGACGACCCGAAGGACGACGTGGAAATCTGCGCCGGCCAGACGTTCTGCGTCGTCACCGGCACCGTCCCCGGCGAGACCACGGTCACCGCCTACGCCCCGGGCGTGTTCAACTGGGAGAAGGGCCGGGTCGTCACCAAGATCGTCTGGGGCGAGGGGCGGTTCCGGTTCCCCGACCCGGCCGTCGTCCGGGCCGGCGGCGAGCACACCCTCTCCACCACCGTCGCCCGGTTCGACAACGACGGCCCGGCCCTGCCGGCGTACCGCATCCGCTACACCGTCCTGGAGTCGCCCGACGGCCCGTCAGCGGTGCTGGTCTCCCGCGGCGGGGCCGGCACCTCGGCCAGCCAGTCCGGCGCCCGGGCGAAGGATGCCGAGGCCCCGGTCGACGCCGACGGGGCGGCCGCCGTCCGGCTCGTCCAGCCGGCCGCCAAGCCGGGCAAGACGCGGGTGCTGGTCGAGGTGGTGAAGCCGCCCGAGGCCGGGGGCGGGGCCGGCAAGGTGGTGGCCCGGCGGGAAACGGTGGTCGAGTGGGCCGCCCCGGGGCTGAAGGTCGAGGTGGCCGCCCCGCTGGTGGCCGGGCCGGGGGTCGCGTTCCCGGCGACGGTCGCGGTGGCCAACCCCGGCGGGGTGAGCGGGGACGGCCCGGCGACCGTCCGGGTCGCCCTGTCGGGGGACGCCGCCCTCGACGGCAGCGACCCCCCGCACCTCGACCGCGGCAAGGACGGGGTCTACGTGTTCACCCTGTCGTCGGCCCCGGCCGGGGCCCGGCGGGAGATCGCCCTGCGGGTCCGGCCGGCCAAGCCCGGCGAGGTGCGGGTGTCGGCCGAGGCGACCGCCGACGGATTGACCGCCCGGCAGGAGGCCGTCACCCGGGTCGAGGCCGCGAAGCTCGGGCTGGTGGTCGAGGCCCCGCCGGCGGCCGCCACCGGGACCCGCATCCCGGTCCGGCTCGCGGTGACGAACACGGGCGCGACCCCGGCCGCCAACGCCACCGTCTGGGCCAAGTTCGACGACTCGCTGACCTCCACCGACGGGAAGAACCCGGCCGAGTTCGCCGCCGGGACGCTGGCCCCCGGCCAGACCAAGACGTTCGACCTGCCGCTGACCGCGGCGAAGGCCGGCCGGCCCGCCGTCCGGGCCCGGGCGACCGCCGACGGCGGGCTGGTGGCCGACGCCGCCCCGGCCGCGGTCGATGTCCGCCGGGCCGAACTGACCGCGTCCGTCTCCGGCCCGAAGACGGCGTACCTCGGGCAGGAGTTCAACTGGGGTGTGACCGTCACCAACGCCGGCGAGGTGGCGGTGGGGAACGCCGTCGTCCGGGCCATCCTACCGCCCGAGGTGCGCTTGAAGGACGCCGGCGGCGGGGTGGCCGGGGCCGGGGCCGGCTCCGTGGAATGGCGCGTCGCGGCCCTGAAGCCGGGGGAGATCAAGACCTTCACCCTCACCCCCGAGGGGGCGAAGCCGGCCGACCGGGCGGCGCTCGCCGTCTCCGTGCAAGCTGACCCGGCCGGCGGGGGCGACCCGGTCGAGGCCCGGTCCGAGGCCGCTGTGGCGGTGGTCGGCACGCCCGCGGTGACGCTGGAGCTGGCCACCCCGCCGGGGCTGTTGGATGTCGGCAAGCGGGCGGCGTTCCAGGTGCGGGTCCGCAACCGGGGGACGGCCGCCGCCCGGGACGTGGCGGTGACGGCGTTCAGCCCGGCCCAGCTCAAGGTGGTGAAGGCCGACGACGCGACGATCGACGCCACGGGCAAGGTGTCGTTCCCGGCGGTCGCCGAACTGCGGCCGGGGGAGACCAGGACGTTCACCGTCGAGGTGGAGGCGGTGGCGGCCGGGGACGCCCGGTTCCGGGCCGAGGTCCGGGCCGCCCACCTGTCCGCCCCCCTGGCCGAGGAGCAGGCCGCCCGGGTGGTCGGCCGGTGACAGCGCGTTGTCACGCGGCCGGGTTCCCGCCCCGGGGGTGGAACTTGCGGTGGATCGCCTTGAGCCGGTCGCGGTCGACGTGGGTGTAGTGCTGGGTGGTCCGGACGGAGGCGTGGCCGAGCAGTTCTTGCACCACCCGCAGGTCGGCCCCGCCGGCGAGCAGGTGCGTGGCGAAGCTGTGCCGCAGGGTGTGCGGGCTGATCTTCCCGGCCAGCCCGGCCCGGCGGCAATACTTCTTCACCAGCCCCCAGACGATGATCCGGTTGAACGGCCGGCCGGACTTGCTCCGGAAGACTCGGTCTGAAGGGGTGAAGGGGTGAGGGGGTGAGGGGGTGACGGCCGTGTCTTCCTCACCCGTTCTCCCAATCACCCTTTCACCCCTTCCGCTCTCCAAGTAAGCGCGGAGCGCCGCCACAGCCGGCCGCCCGAGCGGCACCACCCGCTCCTTGTTCCCCTTCCCCCGGCACTTGATGAAGGCCGCGTCCAGGAACAGGTCGGGGACGGTCAGCCCGGCCACCTCGGACGCCCGGCAGCCGGTCGCGTATAGGGCCTCCAGGACGGCCCGGTCGCGGAGGTAGAACCGGTCGCCGGGCTGCGGGGCGGCCAGGAGCGCGTCCACCGCCGCCGGCGGCAGCACCGTCGGGATGCGCTGCCACAGCTTCGGCGAGCCCAACAGGTCGACGGCCCCGGCGTCGGCCCGCTCGTCGAGCCGGAGGAACCGGTAGAACATCTTCAAGGCGACGAGGTGCCGGGCGACGCTCGGCGGGGCCAGCCCCTCCTCGTGGAGGAAGGCCAGATACCGGGCCAGATCCTTCAGCGTCGGCGACCCGTAGGCCGTGTACCGGACCTGGGCGGCCCACTTGAGGAACCGGGCCAGGTCCCGGCCGTAGGCCCGGACGGTGTTGTCGGCCATCCCCCGCTCGGCCCGGAGGTAGCCGCGGAACGCCCCGATGTCGGACTGGAGCTGCTGGAGGGACATGAACTCCACTCGGTGAGCGTCGGGCCGTCAGGCCGACGGTGGGTAAGGCGACCGGCGGGCTGACGCCGCGCCGCTCACGACCCGAGTACCTCCCGCACGATCACCGGCCGGAGCTGCTCGAACGCCTTGGCCCGGTGGCTCACCTTCTGCTTGACCTCCGGCGGCAGCTCGCCGAACGTCTTCCCGTACTCCGGGACCAGGAAGAGCGGGTCGTACCCGAACCCGCCGGTACCGCGGTACTCGCCGACGATGACCCCGTGGCACCGGCCCTCGACCGTAGCCACCACCTTGCCCGCCGGGTCGGATAGCACCGCCGTGCTGACGTAGTACGCGGCCCGGTCGGCGCCGGTGAACGGGGCGAGTTCGGCCAGGAGCTTGTCGTTGTTGGCCGGGTCGTCCCCGTGGGTCCCGGCGTACAGGGCCGAGTCCACCCCCGGGGCCCCGCCCAGGGCCGGCACCACGAGGCCGCTGTCCTCCCCGACCACCCACGCACCGAGGACCGGGGCCAGCGTCACCGCCTTGAGCGTGGCGTTGCCGACGAACGACCCGGCCGTCTCCTCGACCGGCGGGGCGTCCGGGTACGCCGACAGGTCGGCCAGGTCGAGCCCGAGGTCGCCGAGCAAGTCGGCCATCTCCCGGAGCTTCTTCCGGTTCCGAGTCCCCAGTACGAGCCGCATGTCGGACTCCTTCCGCCGGCCCGCTACGCCGGTTCGATGCTGGCGCTCAGGCCGCGGTCGGCGAACTGCTCGACGAACAGCTCGGCCCGCTCCAGGTGGGTGACGACGACCACCGCCCGGCCGCGGTGGTGGGCCTCCCACATCCGGTGCTCGGCCTCGGCCGGGCCGAACCGGGTCAGGTCGGCGACCGCCCGGGCGACGGCCAGCAGGCCCTGCTCGGCCCGGTGGACGAACACCTTGTACCGGGCCAGGGGCCGGCGGACCGCGTGGGCGGCCGCGTGGGACGGGTGGCGGGACGACATGGCGGCCCTCCGGGACGGGAGCCGAACGTGCGGGCGGGACCCGGGTGCTCCGGGGAGAGGCCCGGGTCCCCGCCTCCACTGTAATCGGTCGGCCGGGGCGGTGCCACCGGCGCGGCCGGCGTGTGTGAAGGGATGCTCACCCGGCCGGGCCGGCTGTGCCGTGCGCGCGGCGCGTAACGGCCCCCGGCGGTTCTGCTTGGCCCGGCGGCCGCCGGCCGGGTACACTCAACCCCACCTCCCCGCCGCCGGGTCCCACACCATGCACCCGCTCGAACCGCTGTCCGCGGACGAGGTCCGCCTCGCCGTGTCGGTCCTCAAGGACTCGGGCAAGGTGACGCCCACCACCCGGTTCGTGTCCGTCGCCCTGAAGGAGCCGCCGAAGGCCGCCGTCCACTCGGGCACCGGCTGGGGCGACCTGCCCCGGGAGGCGTTCGCCGTCCTCTTCGACAACGCCACCAACTCGTGCCACGAGGCCACCGTTTCGCTCGCCGGCCGCAAGCTCCTCGACTGCCGGCACGTCCCCGGCGTCCAGCCGACCATGACCGTGGACGAGCAGGTCGAGTGCGAGCAGGCGGTGCTGGCCAGCCCGGAGTTCAAGGCCGCGCTCAAGAAGCACTACGGGGTCGAGGACACCTCGCGGGTGATGGTCGACATCTGGAGCGCCGGGAACTACGGCGAGCCGGAGGAGTCGAGCCGCCGGCTGGCCCGGCCGCTCTGCTTCCTGCGGGCCGACCCGACCGACAACGGCTACGCCCGGCCGATCGAGGGCATCCGCCCGGTCGTCGATCTCAACGAGATGAAGGTGATCCGGGTCGAGGAGTACGGCCACGTCCCGCTGCCGCCGGAGCCGGGGAACTACGCCGCCGGCCGGGTCGGGCCGACCCGCGACGGCATCAAGCCTTTGGAGATCACCCAGCCGGAGGGGCCGAGCTTCCAGGTCGACGGGTATCAGGTCCGGTGGCAGAACTGGTCGTTCGTGATCGGGTTCAACGCCCGCGAGGGGCTGACCCTGCACCACCTGCGGTACGCCGACGGCGGCAAGGACCGCAGCATCCTCTACCGGGCGTCGCTGACGGAGATGGTGGTGCCGTACGGCGACCCGGGCGACACCCAGTTCCGCAAGAACGCCTTCGACGTGGGCGAGTACGGCATGGGGATGTGCGCCAACTCGCTGGAGCTGGGCTGCGACTGCCTCGGCCACATCCGCTACTTCGACGCCCACCTGTGCGACAGCCGGGGCCGGCCGCTGACCGTGAAGAACGCCATCTGCATGCACGAGGAGGATTACGGCATGCTGTGGAAGCACACCGACCGCCGCCTGCCCGAAAGGCCGGAGGTCCGCCGGAGTCGCCGGCTGGTGGTGTCGTCGGTGTCCACCGTCGAGAACTACGAGTACGGCTTCTTCTGGTACCTGTACCAGGACGGCACCATCCAGCTCGAGGTCAAGCTGACCGGCATTCTATCGCTTGGGGCGCTGCCGCCGGGGGAGAAGTCGAAGTACGGAGCGACGATCGCCCCCGGGCTGTACGCCCCGGTCCACCAGCACTTCTTCAACGTCCGGCTCGACTTCGACCTCGACGGGGTGGCCAACACCGTGCAGCGGGTCGATGTCGTCCCGGACCCGCCCGGCCCGGCCAACCCGCACGGCAACGCCTTCGCCGCCAAGGCCACGCCGCTCGCCACGGAGTTGGCCGCCCGCGACCACCTGAAGCTGGAGACGGCCCGGACGTGGAAGGTGGTGAACCCGAGCGTCCTGAACGCCGTCGGCGAGCCGGTCGGGTACAAGTTTCTGCCGATGGACAACTCGGTGCCGATGGCCAGTACCGATGCGTGGTGGCGGAAGCGGGCCGGGTTCGTCAACTACCACGTCTGGGTGACGCCGTTCGCCGAGGGCGAGAAGTACGCGGCCGGGGACTACCCGAACCAGAGCCGCGGCGGGGACGGCCTGGTGAGGTGGACCGAGGCCGACCGGCCGGTCGAGAACACGGACGTGGTGCTGTGGTACACCTTCGGGCACACCCACATCCCGCGGCCGGAGGACTACCCGGTGATGCCGGCCGCGTACACCGGGTTCGTCCTCAAGCCGAACGGGTTCTTCCGGATGAACCCGGCCAACGACCTGCCCCCACCGGCCCCGAAGGCGAAAGCCGCGAAGGGCCTGCCGGTCGCCGGCGAGGCGTGCTGCCATTGACGCGATCCGCTGTCGGAGGTCGGAGGCCCGACCGTGAGGGAGGGCTCCTACCATGCCGCTGTCGGAGGCCCGACCGTGAGGGAGGGCTTGGTAGGAGCCCTCCCTCACGGTCGGGCCTCCGAACCATCCGCCCTTGCCACGGCCGGCCGGGGTGGTAAGGTGTGTCCGGGCGCACGTCGCCCGCACCTCTGTTCCGGGCCGCACCGCGGCCCCGATCCACCGGCACCGCGTCAGCCGCGAAGACGCACGGGAATGGGCGTTCGCGTCCACGTCGGCAGTCAAGAAGACCTCAAGCACGCGCTCAGACGGTTCAAGCGGCTCATCGAACTCAACCGCCGCCCGCCGCGGTGGTGGCGGCAGGTCCCGTGGTACGTCAAGCCGGGCGAGGCCCGCCGGGCGGCGGCCCACCGAGCCCGTGTCGGGCAGCGACGTGCCGCGGCGTACCGGGCGAGGGGACTCGACCCCGACCCGCCGGTCTGGACGGCTCCGCCGCCGGACCCGCCCCGTCGGTGGGAGCGCGGGTCGTGATGCCGCCCCTGGGACCGCGGCCGTCCCGGCCGCTCTTCGTGCGTGCCAAAGAGCGGCCGGGACGGCCGCGGTCCACGGACGGACCGGCTCGACACACCCTACAATGACCCCTTCTCCCCTCCCCCCGCGGGGGAGGGGCCGGGGGAGGGGTCGTTTTGCCGCCGATGCCAACAAAACCCGGACTCCCGCCCGGCCCCTCGGGCACCCTGATCGGCGGCAACCTCCGCCAGTTCGCCACCCGCCGGCTCGGCTTCTTCCTCGACGTGGCCCGCGAGTACGGGCCGCTGTCGTCGTTCCGGTTCGGCCCCCGCCGGGTCTTCCTGGCCGCCGACCCGGGCCTGATCGAGCAGGTCCTGGTGACGGACGCGAAACACTACGTCAAGCACTTCGGGGCCCGGGCCTACAAGCCCGTCCTGGGCAACGGCCTCGTCACCAGCGAGGGGGCGTTCTGGCTCCGGCAACGCCGCCTGAGTCAGCCGGCTTTCCTCAAGAATCGGGTGCTGTCCTACGCCCCGGTGATGGGCGAGCTGACCCGCCAGATGCTCGCCGGCTGGCGGCCCGGCCAGGCGATCGACATCCACTACGCCTTCAGCGAGCTGACCAGCGCCATCGCCCTCAAGACGCTCTTCGACCTCGACGACCCCGGCGACCGCGAGCGGTTCACCGAGACGCTTCGGCTGGCCTTCGACCTGATGAGCGAGCGGTTCCGGGTCCTGTTCAAGCTGCCGAACTGGGTCCCGACCCCGGCCAACCGGCGCCTGAAGCGGGCCGTCGCCGACCTGTTCGCGGTGGTCGACGGGTTCATCGCCCAGGGTCGCAACCGCAAGGAGCCGGGCGACGACCTCCTGTCCCGCCTCGTATCGGCTCAAGACGACGACGGCACCCGGATGACCGACCGGCAGCTCCGGGACGAGATGATGACGCTCTACCTGGCCGGGCACGAGACGACGGCCCTGACGCTGTCGTGGACGTGGCTGCTACTGGCCCAGCACCCCGAGGCCGAAGCGAAGCTGGTGGACGAGTGGCGGCGGGTCCTCGGCGGCCGCACGCCGACGCCCGACGACCTGCCGAACCTGCCGTACACCGACGCCGTCATCACCGAGGCGATGCGGGTCTACCCGCCGGTCTACCTGATCGGCCGGGAGGCCACCCGGGACCTCGAACTCGGCGGCTACCGGGTGAAGAAGGGGTACACCGTCTTCATGAGCCAGTGGGTGAACCACCGCGACCCGGCCCACTTCCCCGACCCGGAGGCGTTCCGGCCCGAGCGGTGGCTGGACGGCCTGGCGAAACGGCTGCCGAAGTACGCCTACTACCCGTTCGGCGGCGGCCAGCGGGTGTGCATCGGCAACACCTTCGCCCTGATGGAGGCGGCCATCATCCTGGCCGCGGTCGGCCAGCGGTACCGGTTCACCCTCGACCCCGGCGCCGTCATCGACGTGAACCCGCAGATCACCCTGCTGCCCAAGTACGGCATCCCGGCGACGCTGGCGCTGCGGTGAGCGGGGGCCAACGCCCTCGCCCCGGTGCGACCGATCTTCACCCGCTCTTTACCTCACCTTCCCGCACCCATCAGGCCCCGGGCCTACCTATACCCTCGCGCCCGCCCCGCCGGACCCCGCGAAGGACCCGCCCATGACCCGCGCCGTCAAGGCCCGCGGCTTCACCCGGATCGAACCGGCCCCCCGGGACCGCGGGCGTCCCGCCCGCTCGTCGCCCGGGTGCGGGCGTCCCGCCCGCGGTCCCAGGGTGGCCTTCACGCTGATCGAGCTGTTGGTGGTGATCGCCATCATCGCCGTCCTGGTCGGCCTCCTCCTGCCGGCCGTCCAGAAGGTCCGGGAGGCCGCCAGCCGGATGAGCTGTAGCAACAACCTGCACCAGCTCGGGCTGGCGGCGCTGAACTACGAGAGCGCCTACGCCACGCTCCCGCCGAGCCTGGTGGTGAACATCGGGCTGCCCCCGGGCGGGAGCGGCCAGCCCGGGTTCCCGTACCCGGCGGTCGTCCACTCGTGGGCCCCGAACTTCCTGCCGTACATCGAGCAGGACCCGCTGGCCCAGCAGTACAACATGCGGTCCCCGTGGTTCTCGTCCCCGGCCATCGTGCCCGGGACGCCGGACAACCAGGCCGCCCTCCGCACCCCGGTCAAGACCTTCATCTGCCCGTCCGCCCCGGGCGGGGTCGACCGGCGGGTGAGCGGGACGTTCACCTTCGGGGCCCCGTTCCCGTACCAGAACCTGGCCGTCACCGACTACGCCACCAACAGCTCGATCAACCCCGGGTCGATCACCTTCTTCGGGTACCCGGCCGGGACCACCCAGTTCCAGCTCTTCAGCGCCATGCGGCCGCAGCTCGAGGGGGCCGGGCTGCCCCTTTTGGGGGTCGGGGTGTCCAAGCCGAATGCCGTCACCGCCGTCCTGGACGGGACCAGCAACACCATCCTGCTGAGCGAGTGCGCCGGCCGGCCGACGCTCTACGTCGGCGGCCGGGCGGACGCCTCCCAGCCGCTCAACGACGGCGGGTGGGGGCACCACGAGAACGACTACGGGCTGGACGGGGCGGTCTCCAAGACCGACCGCCGGTCCCCCGGGAACTGCGTCATCAACTGCCACAACGACAACGAGACGTACAGCTTCCACCCCGGCGGGGCGATGCACGTGTTCACCGACGGGAGCGTCCGGTTCGTCCGGGAGACGATCACCCCCCAGTCCTACGCCGCCCTCATCACCGCCGCCGGCGGGAGCATGACCCCGGCCGAGGTCAACCCGAACGCCGACTGAGCCGCGGACCCCACCCCCTAGCCCCCTCCCCCGCGGGGGGAGGGGGAACAAGGCACGCTGTCCGGTCCCCCTCCCCCCGCGGGGGAGGGGGCTAAGGGGGTGGGGTCCCTCTTACCCACTGCCCCGGGGACCCCGTTATGCCCGCCCGCCTCGCCGCCCTTCGTGCCGCCGCCCTGCTCACGGCCGTCTTCGCCGCCGGGTGCGGCGGGGGGAAGCCGGCGGCCGTCCCGGCCGGGGGGAAGGTGACCCTCCGCAAGACCGCCGTCCCGGCCGGGGCCCTGGTCGTCTTCCACCCGGCCGACCCGGCGGTCGAGAGGCGGCTCGGCGGCAAGCCGTTCGGGACCGTCGGGGACGACGGGGCGTTCACCCTGACCACCTACGCCGACGGGGACGGGGCCCCGCCGGGCGAGTACGGGGTGACGGTCGACTGGCAGAAGAAGGCCAAGGCCGGGGGGATGGCCCTGAGCGGGGAGGGCGGCGGGGGGGCGTCGCTCTTGAACCCCCGGTACGGCAACCCCCGGCAGCCGTTCGCCACCGTCACGGTCACGGCCGACGGGCCGAACGAGTTCACCTTCGACGTGGACTGACCCCCGGCACCGGCCGGGAGGCCGGTGCCACCAATCCTGCTCCTCGGTGGCACCGGCCTCCCGGCCGGTGCATCCGCATTGCACCCCCCGGCGGCCAACGTATCATGGAAAGGTCCGGGGCCGCGTCGCGCCCCGCACTCCACCCGCCCCGCCACGGGGAAAGGCTCCTTTGATGGGCAAGACCCTCGACCGCCGCAGTTCCGACTCGACCGACCTCGGCCCGTCCTGGAAGCTCCACGACGCCTTCGAGACCTACGGGGTCAAGAACTGGGGGAAGGGGTACTTCGGGATCAACAAGCTCGGCCACGTCACCGTCCACCCGGACAAGGACCCGGAGAGGGCCATCGACCTGAAGGAGCTGGTCGACAGCATCCGGGCCCGGGGCATCCAGCCGCCGCTCCTCCTGCGGTTCACCGACATCCTCAAGCACCGCGTCGGCGAGGTCGCCGGGGCCTTCCAGAAGGCGATGGACGAGTACGGGTACGCCGGCGGGTACTCGTGCGTCTACCCGATCAAGGTCAACCAGCAGCGGCACGTCGTCGAGGAGGTCATCCACTTCGGCAAGGAGTACGGGTTCGGGGTCGAGGCCGGCAGCAAGCCGGAGCTGCTCGCCGTGCTCGCCCTGACCAACGGCACCGGGAACACGCCCATCATCTGCAACGGGTTCAAGGACGACGAGTTCATCAAGATGGTGGTCCTGGCCCGGAAGCTGGGCAAGAACATCATCCCCGTCGTCGAGAAGTTCACCGAGCTGGAGCTGATCTGCAAGTACATGGAGGAGGTCGGCGTCCGCCAGCCGGTCGGGGTGCGGGTCAAGCTGGCGACCCGCGGGACCGGCCGGTGGAAGGGGTCGGCCGGGTACCGGTCGAAGTTCGGGCTGACCATCACCGAGGTGCTGGAGGCGTTCGAGTACCTGAAGGCCCGGGGCCTGGAGGACTGCCTCCAGATGACCCACTTCCACATGGGCTCGCAGGTGTCCAACATCCGCAAGGTGAAGGACGCCCTGACCGAGGCCAGCCGGGTGTTCGCCGAGCTGTACCGCCTCGGGGCCGGCCTCAAGTACATCGACGTGGGCGGCGGCCTCGGGGTCGACTACGACGGCTCCCAGACCGACTTCGAGTCGAGCACCAACTACACCCTCCAGGAGTACGCCAACGACGTGGTGTTCCGGGTCAAGGCCGTCTGCGACGAGGCCGGCGTGCCCCACCCGACCATCATCTCGGAGAGCGGCCGGGCGCTCATGGCCTACCACTCGGTCCTCGTCTTCGACGTCCTCGGCACCTCCGACTTCGACAACTGCGTGGCCCCGGACGCCCTCCCGGACGACGCCCCCCAGCCGATCCAGGACCTGTTCGACAACTTCCGGAACGTCAACAAGAAGAACTTCCTGGAGCTGTACCACGACGCGACGCAGTCGATGGAAGAGACGCTCAACCTGTTCAAGCTCGGCTACCTGTCGATCGAACTCCGGGCCCTCGGCGAGCGGCTGTACTGGGCCTTCACCCGCAAGCTCCTCCGGCTCACCCGCGACCTGGACTACGTCCCGGACGAACTCGACGGCCTGGAGAACACCCTGGCCGACACCTACTTCTGCAACTTCAGCGTGTTCCAGAGCATGCCCGACTCGTGGGCCATCGACCAGCTCTTCCCGATCATGCCGATCCACCGGCTGACCGAGGCCCCGTCCCGCCGCGGGGTGCTGGGCGACATCACCTGCGACTCGGACGGGAAGGTCGACCAGTTCATCGACCTGCGGGACGTGCGGAACACCCTGGAGCTGCACCCGTACACCGGCGACGAGCCGTACTACCTCGGCGGGTTCCTCCTCGGGGCCTACCAGGAAATCCTGGGCGACCTGCACAACCTCTTCGGCGACACCAACGCCGTCCACGTCTCGCTGGAGGAAGACGGCACGCCGAACGTGGACACGGTCATCAAGGGCGACACGGTGACGGAGGTGCTGAACTACGTCCAGTACAGCGCCGAGAA
>JAIEQO010000807.1 GCA_019747655.1 Gemmataceae bacterium
CGACCGGGCCGCCATCCGGCAGGCCGCCCGGGACTTCGAGGCCGCCTTCGCCCGGGGCGACGCGAAGGCCCTCGCCGCCCTGTGGACCGAGAACGGCGAGGCCCGGGAGGCCGACGGGCGGACGTTCGTCGGCCGGGCCGCGATCGAGAAGGCTTATGCCGAGCAGTTCAAGGCCGCCCCCGGGGCCAAGCTCGAGGTGCTGGCGAAGTCGGTCCGGTTCCCGGCGAAGGACCTCGCCGTCGAGGAGGGCCTGCTCCGGCTGACCCGCGGGCCGAAGGACCTGCCCACCACCACCACCTACGTCGCCGTCCACGCCCGCGAGGACGGGCGGTGGAAGGTCGCCCTGAGCAGCGAGGCCGGGGCCGGCCAGGACCGGCTCGAAGACCTCGACTGGCTCCTCGGCGAGTGGGCCGCGAAGGGGAAGGGCGAGGCGGTCACGTTCGCGTTCGCCCGCGACCCGAAGAAGCCGGCCGTCACCGGCACGGTCACCCGCACCCCGGCCGGCAAGGAGCCGGTCAAGGGGGGCGTCCGGATCGCCCTCGACCCCGAGACCGGACGGATCCGGTCTTGGGCGTTCGAGGACGACGGGGCCCATTCGCAATCGCTCTGGCACCGGGACGACAAGGGCTGGGTGCTCGACCTCCGCGGGGTCCTGGCCGACGGCACCCCGACGGCCGAGCGGGTGATCCTCCAGCGGGTCGCCCCGGACGCCATCACCTGGCGGGCGGTCGACCGGGTCCTCGGCGACGACCCCCTGCCCGACACCCCGCCGGTCCGGCTGACCCGCACCGCCCCCGCCAAGTAACCCACACCCCGGAAGGACATCCCGTGAGCCGTTCCCTCCTCTACCTGTTGGCGGGCGTCGGGCTGTGTGCGGTCGGCGGCGACGTGCAGGGCTGGGGCCGGGGCGGCGGCGGGTTCGCCGCCGGCGGCTTCCGGGCCGGCGGCTACTCGGGCGGCTTCGAGCGGGGCGGCGGGGCCGGGTTCAGCAGCTTCAGCGGGGCCGACCGGTTCGGCGGGAGCTACTCCGGGTCCCGGTCGTTCGACTCGTCGGCCGGCTGGGGGCGGTCGGCCTCCGGCAGCTACGACCACACCTGGACGAACGCGGCCGGCGGGTCGGTCAGCACTTCCGGCGACCGCGGCGCCTACCGCGGGCCGCTCGGCGGTACGGCCGTCGGTGGGTCCCGGGACACCACCGTCACCACCGCCGGCGGCAAGACGTACACCGCCGACCGCCAGGGCGGGGCGGCGTCCGGGCCGCTCGGCCGGACGGTCGGCGGGGCGTCCGGGTCGGCGACCGGCCCCGGCGGCTCCCGGAGCTGGGAGACGGCGTTCGCCGGCAACCGGTACACCGGCAACATGGACCACTACGCTAGCGTGTACGGGGCCAACGGGGCGCACAGCACCGCCCACTGGACCTCCGGCTACATGGGCGTCCGGGCCGGGGCCGTCCGCACCGGGTTCGGGTACTACGACTGCTTCCACCCGGCCTGGTACGCCGCCCACCCCGGGTGCTGGGTGGCCGCCGGGTGGGCCGCCGGGGCTGCCTGGGCCGCCCCCACATACGCCGCCGTGGCCGGCTACTGCGGCCTCCCGGCCGACAGCTACTCGGACTACGACTTCGGCAGTAACGTGGTCTTCCAGGGCGACACCGTCTACGTCGGCGGCCAGGAGTCCGGGACCGTCCAGGACTACGCCCAGCAGGCGACCACCATCGCCGCTCAAGGGCAGGCGGCCAGCCCGCCGGCCGACGACTGGAAGCCGCTGGGCGTCTTCGCCCTGGTGCAGGGGGACGAGAAGACCTCGAACAATATCTTCCAACTTGCGGTGAACAAGGACGGGGTGATCCGCGGCAACTACTACGACGGCGTCACCGACACGAACGCCGAGGTGTACGGGTCGGTGGACAAGACGACCGGGTTGGCCGCCTGGACGATCGGGAAGAAAAAGGACCGGGTGTTCGAGGCCGGGGTGTATAACCTGACCCAGCCGCAGTGCCCGTGTCTGCTGCACCTGGGCACCCAGAGCACCAGCCAGATGATGCTGGTCCGGGTGGAGAAGCCGGCGGCCGGCAGCCCGCCCCCGGGTCAGTGACCGCCGAAAGGACGACGTGATGAGCACCCGATCCGTCTGGGCCTTGGCCGTGGCTGGGGCGGCCGTCGGGTCGGCCGCCCTGTGGGTTCACCTCGGCCGCCCGGCCGCGGCCCAGCCGCCGAAAGACGCCCCGTCCGCCCCCCGGCACGGCGGCGACCCGGCCGACGCGGCGGCCATCGAGAAGAACGCGGCGGCGTTCGTCGCGGCGTTCGAGAAGGGCGACCCCGACGCCCTGGCCGCCTTCTGGGCCCCGGACGGGGAGCTGACCGACGTGTACGGCCGCCGCCTGACCGGGCGAGGGGAGATCGGCAAGGCGTTTGGGGAGCTGTTCGACCGGAACAAGGGGCTGAAGGCGCGGGTGGAGGGCGAATCGCTCCGGTTCCTGACCCCCGAGGTGGCCGTCGAGGAGGGGGTGACGTTCGTGCTCCGGCCGGACGGGTCGCCGCCCACCCGGACTCGGTACTCGAACCTCCACGTCAAGAAGGGCGGGCGGTGGCACCTGGCCAGCGTCCGGGAGGCCCCGTACCTCCCCCCGAGCAACTACCCGCACCTGCGGGGGCTGGAGTGGGCCGTCGGCGAGTGGGCGGCCGCGGGCGACGGCGGCGAGACCGAGCACCTGTCCGTCGCCTGGGCCGAGGGCCAGAACTTCCTGGTCGCCACCTTCGCGGCCGCGGTGAACGGGCTGTCGGTCGGCCGGTCGACCCACTGGGTCGGCTGGGACCCGCGGGACAAGCGGGTCCGGTCGTGGCTGTTCGACGCCGCCGGCGGGTTCGGGGACGGGGCCTGGGCCCGGGACGGGGACGACTGGGTGGTGAAGACGGCGTCCGTCCTCCCGGACGGGAAGCCGGCCACCGCCACCTTCGTCCTCGGGCCGGGCCCGGACGGGACCCTGCGGCTCCGGGCGAAGGACCGGACGGTCGACGGGAAGCCGCTGCCGGACCGGAAGGAGATCAGACTGAAGCGGGTCCGGTGAGGACTACCGCCGCAGTCCTACCCTGAGCACATCTCGGAGGACGGCCGATGCTCAAGACGATGCTCCTGCCCGCCGCGCTGGCGCTGGTGCTGGCGACGGCGTCCGAGGCCGACGCCTGGATGGGCTACTCCGGCGGCTACAACCACGTCGGGACCGCCGGCTTCAACCACGTCAGCCCGGCGGGGTTCAACCAAGTCAGTACCGGCGGGTTCAACCACGTGACGACCGGCGGGTTCAACCAGGTCGGGACCACCGGCTTCAACCACGTCAGCCCGGGCGGCTATAACCACGTCGGGTACGGCGGGTACTCCTACGGGGGGTATCCCGCGGGGACCGCCACGTCGGGCTACGTCCGCCGTTGGTAGGCGTTCGTCGTTACGGGGCTCGATCATGTCCGTCCGCAAGCGCCAACCCCGCCCGCCGACGCCGCCGGCCGGGAACGCCCGCCGGTGGCCGCGGGGCGTCGTGCTCGTCGGGCTGGCCCTCGGCGGGTTCGGGGCGGCCTACGGCCTGACACGGCTGACTCGGGCCGAGCCGGCCGCCCCGCCCGGCATGGTGTGGGTGCCGGGCGGGGAGTTCACGATGGGCTCGGACACCGGCCCGGCGTCCGAGCGGCCGGCCCACCGGGTCCGGGTGGACGGGTTCTACATGGACGAGACGGAGGTGACGAACGCCCAGTTCCGGGCGTTCGTCGAGGCGACCGGGTACGTCACCACCGCCGAGAAGCCGGTCGACTGGGAGCAGATGCGGCGGACCGTCCCGCCCGGCACCCCGAAGCCGCCGGACGACCAACTCGTCCCCGGGTCGCTGGTGTTCGCCCCGCCGGCCGGCCCGGTCGACACCCGCGACTACTCGCAGTGGTGGCGGTGGACCCCCGGGGCCTGCTGGAAGCACCCGGAGGGGCCGGGCAGCGACCTCGCCGGCCGCGACGACCACCCGGTCGCCCACGTCGCCTGGGACGATGCGGTGGCCTACGCCAAGTGGGCGGGCAAGCGGTTGCCGACCGAGGCCGAGTGGGAGTTCGCCGCCCGCGGCGGGCTGGACCGGAAGCGGTTCACCTGGGGCGACACACCGCCCGCCGAGGGCGCGAAGCTCGCCAACATCTGGCAGGGGTCGTTCCCCCACCAGAACCTGAAGGCCGACGGGTTCGACCGCACCGCCCCGGTGAAGTCGTACCCGCCGAACGGGTACGGGCTGTACGACGCGGCCGGGAACGTGTGGGAGTGGTGCGGCGACTGGTACCGGGCCGACGAGTACGTCCGGCGGGCTGGTCAGAAGGTACTCGCCAATCCGCCCGGGCCGGACGCGAGTTGGGACCCGGACCGCCCGTTCGACCGCCAGCGGGTGATCCGGGGCGGGTCGTTCCTCTGCCACGTCAGCTACTGCGAGAGCTACCGCCCGGCCGCCCGCCGGGGCACGGCCGTGGACACCGGGATGTCGCACCTCGGGTTCCGGTGCGTCAAGGACGCCCGGTAGGGCGGGCCGGTGGCCCGCACCGTTTTCATTTGCACGTCGGTACGCCCCGGACCTATCATCGGCGGTGCGGATCACGCTCGCCCCGCCGTCCGCCTCGCCGTCACGTCCGCGAAGGGGAACACCATGCTCCGGCGTTCGTCGGTCGTCCCGGTGGCCCTGTTGGCCGCCGGGGCCGCCCTCGGCTGGGCTGCCGCCAGCACCCGCCTCACGCTCTCCCAACCGGCCGTTGCCTCGGCGGATGGGCCGTCCGCCCCGGGCCCGGTCGCCCCGGCCGCGGCCCTCGCCGCCCACAACCAGAAGGTTGCGGCCGCCCTCCAGAAGGACGGCAAGAAGCCGAACATCCTGGTCATCTGGGGCGACGACATCGGCACCGCCAACTTGAGCTGCTACAGCGACGGGCTGATGGGCTACACCACGCCCAACATCGACCGCATCGCCAACGAGGGGCTGCGGTTCCTCCACTATTACGGCGAGCAGAGTTGCACCGCCGGCCGGTCGGCGTTCCTGACCGGCCAGCACATCATCCGCACCGGGCTCAGCAAGGTCGGGTTCCCCGGCGCCCCGATGGGCATGAGCCAGCTCGACCCGTCGGTCGGCGGGCTGCTCAAGAACCTCGGGGACGCCACCGGCCAGTTCGGCAAGAACCACGTCGGCGACCGGAACGACACGCTCCCCACCGTCAACGGGTTCGACGAGTTCTTCGGCAACCTGTACCACCTGAACGCCGAGGAGGAGCCGGAGCTGCCGGACTACCCGAAGGACCCGGCGTTCAAGGCCAAGTGGGGGCCGCGGGGCGTCCTCAAGTGCAAGGCGACCGACAAGGACGACCCGACCGACGACCCGCGGTTCGGCAAGGTCGGCAGGCAGACGATCGAGGACACCGGGGCCCTCACCAAGAAGCGGATGGAGACGATCGACGACGAGACCTCGGCCGCCGCCATCGACTACATGAAGCGGCAGAAGGACGCCGGCAAGCCGTTCTTCTGCTGGTGGAACGGCACCCGGATGCACCTGCGGACGCACGTGAAGGCCGCCAACCGCGGCAAGTACCCGCACGGCGACAGCGAGTACATCGACGGCATGATCGAGCACGACAACCACGTCGGCCAGTTGCTCAAGGCCCTCGACGACCTGGGCATCGCGGACGACACGCTCGTCGTCTACTCGACCGACAACGGCCCGCACATGAACACCTGGCCGGACGGGGCGATGACGTGGTTCCGGTCCGAGAAGAACACCAACTGGGAGGGGGCCTTCCGGGTGCCGTGCCTGGTCCGCTGGCCGGGCAAGGTCAAGCCCGGCACGATCACCAACGAGCTGATGAGCCACAACGACTGGGTCCCGACGTTCTGCGCCGTCGCCGGGGAGCCGGACATCGTTGGCAAGTGCAAGACGGGTTACGAGGCGAACGGCAAGACCTACAAGGTCCACCTCGACGGCCACGACCAGTCGAAGTTCCTCACCTCGGTCGAAGGGACTGTCGGGAAGAACAACGGGGCCAAGAGCGCCCGGAACACCTTCTTCTACTCCAACGACGACGGCCTGCTGGTGGGCCTGCGGGTCGGCGACTACAAGATGAGCTTCGCCGAGCAGCGGGTGCCCGGGACGATGGCCGTCTGGGCCGAGCCGTTCACCGTCATCCGCCTCACGAAGGTCTACAACCTGATGCAGGACCCGTTCGAGCGGGCGGACATCACCTCGAACACCTACTGGGACTGGATCATGAACCACGTCCCGCAGGTGTACCAGGGGATGGAGGAGGTGACGAAGTTCGTGCCGACCTTCAAGGAGTTCCCGCCGCGGTCCGTCCCGCCGAGCTTCAACCCGGCCAACATGATGGAGGACACGCTGCGGGACCTCAAGGCGAGGCAGAAGCTGGAGCGGGCGTTCCCGATGCTCCGGAAGGAGGGGGACGGTCCGAAGGAGTAGGCCACCTCCCCCCCCTTGTTTTTGCGACTTCCACGAACCGCTGGGATTCGTAGCGGTTTCGTGCGATTCCGGCGTGGTGATGCCGCCACGCTCGGCCGGCCGCCGCGACCCAACCCGCCGCCCGGTCGCCACTTGCGTCCGACGCCGACCGATCCCGTATGCCGGCACGGTGCGACCCCCCGGGTTGGCCCCGGCGTCCGGCCGGCCGGTCGTGTTCGTCTCGCGCCACATCGGACCACCCCCCGACGGACCCACCCATCGTGATACTAAACTTCCGTCCAGTAAATATCGAGGTCGGTCGGCCGGGTCGTTACAATCCGCGGCCCGACGTCCGGTGACTACGTCTGCTCTCGCCCGGCCACAAAGTTCGGTCGGGGTGCGGAACGGCGGCGTCGGGCCGGGCGATTCATGAGTTCTTCTCGGTTCCGTAGCTTGTGTCGCTTCCTGCGGGCGGGTAACGTGCGGGTGCTATCCGACCGCCGTTCGCCCGGCCTGACCGCACGTCGCCCGACACCAGGAGGGGTCCCCATGATCGCCGCTACCGCTCGCTTCGCCCGCCGGGCCGCCCGGGTCCTGACCGCCCCGTTCCGGACCGGGAAGCCCAAGACGATCCGCAACAAGCCGCTCGGGCTGGAGTGGCTGGAGGTCCGGGAGAACTTCGCCAGCTTCTGGTGGGCCGGGAGCCCGGCCGACTTCTGGTACCCGGGTAGCCCGGCCAACTACAACTACGTCAACCCCGGGCCGCCCGGCCCGGGGCGGAACTGGATCCGGACCGAGACCGCGGCCCGGCCGGCCCCGTCGGCCCCGCGGTCGTTCGACCCGCCCGGGCCGAACGACGACCTGTGGCTCGACGGGATGGTGTCGAACCTGCCGTGCAACTGGAGCGGGGGGCCGACCGGGGTGAAGTCGGTCCACCAGGTCAACGGGTACGCCGGGACCCTGAGTCTGGCCGGCCCGCTGACGGTCCAGACCTACGAGCAGCGGGCCGGGAACCTGGACCAGCCGGCCCCCACCTACGACCTGACCGTCACCCAATACATGACCTGGACGGCCGGGGT
Source organism: Gemmataceae bacterium (assembly GCA_019747655.1). Taxonomy (GTDB): domain Bacteria; phylum Planctomycetota; class Planctomycetia; order Gemmatales; family Gemmataceae; genus Urbifossiella. The sequence goes on from JAIEQO010000807.1 coordinate 7,531, forward strand.
CCTCGACACCTCCCCGGCCACCCCGTCGGTCGTCCGGATGACCGGCGGGACCGCCACCATCACCCCGGGGGCCGCGCCCGGGGGCACCCTCCAGACCGCCGACCTGCTCAGCTTCGAGGGGTCGGTCAACGCAACGATCGAGACCGGGACTTTGCAGTTCACCGGGACCCAAAGCATCGTCGTCACCCACTCGAGTTCGGCGACCGCTAGGAACCTTATCCTGCTTGCGGGGCCCAACACGGTACAGATCAAGCTACCACTGTCGGGCGGCAATCAGACATTTACGGTTGATAACGTGGACTCCAGCCTCGGGCTGAAGATCGACGGGGGGACGGCCCACGTCCAGGGCCGAGGGCGGGTCACGTTCTCGAACGCCATCCCGGGGTACGTCGGACCGTTCGATCCCCCCCCGGCGGTGTGGGTCAACGGCGGGGCCTTAGTGGTCGAGAACGGAACGAGGCTAGTGACCGGTCTGGGCAAGCAGGTCCTGGTCACCGGAGGCAAGCTGGCCACCAAGCCGCGGGCCGAGTTCGGGGAGTTCCAAGAGGACGCGAAGATCGGCACCACGGTACTGACGGTCTGGCGCGGCGAGGTGGTGATCAGCGACGGGACGTATACCCCGGGCATCGTCGGCCACAAGTTCGCCACCCTGCTCGTCGACGGCAAAGTCGACTGGCAAGGGGGCACCTATAAGCCGGTCCTCAACCCCACCCCGAACGACGGGCGGCGGAAGAGTGACGAATGGCGCGCGGCTGGTGAGTTCTACGTCGACACGATAGCGGTGGGAGGGGGCGGCGGGCCCGCCGTCGAACCGGGTCCGGCCACGGTGCCGGCGGGTATACTGTACAAGATCATTTCGAGCGCCAGGGCGATCGAGGTCCGCCCCGAAGGGGGTGAGCAGGAAGCCCAGGGCCCGCTCCCGATCCTGCCGCCGCGCTGGGGTTGGGGGAATGCGACGGCCTACGAACAGCAAGATTGGTCGATAAAGATGTTACTCGAATAGAACCATCTGCAGTGGTTCGCACAGGAGGACTCGCATGCGGCTCGTGGCCATACCGTCCTTCTTGCTCCTGTTTCCAACAGTCGGCGTGGTTGCTCCGCCGGCCGTCGCCCCGCCGCCGAGGCTGGCCGCCCGCGCTCCCGCGGCGGCGCGGCCGGAGATTCCGGGCACCGTGCAGGGGGTGGTGACGGCGGCGGACGCCGACTCCGTCACCATCCGCGGGTTCGACCTGCGGTACTTCGACACCCGCCGCCGGGACCTGCTACTCGTCTCGGTCGGCGGGCGGGGGCCGTACCTCTGCACCAAGGTCGGGCGGGCCCGGGACCGGGTCGCCCTCGCCCTCACCCTGCCGGGCGGCGAGGTCATGACGTTCCGCCGGGCCGACATGCCGGCCCGCCGGTTCGTCGCCGGCGACGGGCCCGACCCGATCCCGGGCTGGGCCAGCTACCGGCCGGCCGACGTCCGGGTCGGGGACGAGGTGACCCTGTGGCTCGACCCGAACGGGCCGGACGGGGAGTTCCGGGGCATCCAGATCGAGCGACGGCCGGGCGGGCGGGTGCCGCCGGCCCCGGGGGAGGACCCGGACACCCGGAACCCGTGGCACGATTACGCGAACGCCTGGCAGGACTGGGAGGAGCGGGGCATCCCGCTGCCGGAGAAGTACGACCCGGCGGTCGCGCGGGAGATGATCCGCCGGAACCGGGAGGCCGGGCGGCAGTTCTTCGAGGAGCAGGCCGCCCGGGAGCGGACCGCCCCGCCGCCGCGGCTGGCCAAGCCGAAGCCGCCGGGCCGGTAGCCGCGGCACAAGTCGTTCGCCCACCCGGGCCGCCCCGCGGGGCGGCCCGGTGTCGTAAAATGGCCGCATGACCCCGGCGTCGTCCGCCCGCCCGCTCCCCGGCCCCGACCGGCCCCCGCCGGCCGGCGGGGACACCCTCGCCCTGCCGGCCGGCAACCCCCTCCCGCCCGCCGTCGGCAAGTACCGCGTCCTCGGCCGGGTCGGCAGCGGGGCGTTCGGGGCCGTCTACCGCTGCCAGGACCCGGAGCTGGACCGGGCCGTCGCCGTCAAGGTCCTGCTCGACTCGGCCCACGCCTCGGCCGAGGCCGCCGACCGGTTCCGCCGCGAGGCCCGGGCCGCCGCCCGCCTGTCCCACCCGCACATCGTCCCGGTCTTCGACTCCGGCCACCACGACGGCAAGCCGTACCTGGTCATGGAGTACGTCGAGGGGCAGCCGCTCGACCGGCTCGTCGGCAGCCCGCGGATGACGGTCGAGACTGTCCTGCGGGTCGTCTTCCACCTCGCCCAGGCCCTCCAGGCGGCCCACGACCAGGGGGTCGTCCACCGGGACGTGAAGCCGGCCAACGTCCTGGTCGACACCGCCGGCCGGCCGAAGCTGACCGACTTCGGGCTCGCCCGGGTGGCCGACGGCGGGGCCCTCAGCCGGACCGGCGACCTGCTCGGCACGCCCCGGTACATGTCGCCCGAGCAGGCCCTCCTGCCGGCCGGCGAGGTCGACCACCGGACCGACATCTACTCCCTCGGGGCGGTGATGTACGAGCTGCTGACCGGGGTGCCCCCGGCCGACGGCCCGACCGCCCTGGCCGTCCTCCGGAAGGTGACGGACGAGGAGCCGGTCCCGCTCCGGGACCGAAACCCCGCGGTCCCCGAGGAGGTCGCCGCGATCTGTGGGCGGATGATGGCCAAGGACCGGGAGGCCCGCTACCCGACGGCCGGGGCGGTGGCCGACGCCGTCCAGGCGCACGTCATGCGGCAGATGTTCGGCAACCCGGAGGTCGAGCTGCTGGCCGGGCTGCCGCCGGCCACGGTCGTCCTGCCGGCCGCCCCGCCGCGGTCCGGACGGTTCTGGGCCGGGGCGGTGGCCGCCGCCGGGGTGCTGGTGCTGGTCGGGTTCGCGGTCGCCCGGGTGGCGTTCCCGCCGGCCCCGGTGGTCGTCACCCCGGAGCCCGCCGCGGACCCACCGGCGGCCGCCGTCGACCCGGCGAAGGTCGCCGCCGCGGCCCGGGCCGAACTGGCCAAGCTCGCCGCGATCACCGACGACCGGGCCTACCGGGACAGGGTGGCCGACCTCCTGGCCGACCTGAACGCGGCCGTCCGCCAGCACCCCGACGACCCGGCCCTGCGGCTGGCCCGGGGGAAGCTCCTCCGCCGGGCCGGCGAGTACCTGGCGGCGGTCGCCGACCTGGACAAGGCCGGCCCCGACCCGGCCGTCCCGGTCGAGCGGGGGCTGGCCCGGTACGCCTGGGAGGTGGTCGTCCTCGGGGCGTACACCGAGCCGGCCCTGCGACCGGTCCCGTCGGCCGACCTGCGGGCCGACCTGGACCGGATGGCGAAGTCCGACCAGCCGGCCGTCCGGTTCGTCGCCCAGCTCGGGCGGGCGGTGGTGGACGGGAAGGACGGGGAGCTGGCCGCGGCGGCCGGGAACCTGCCGGCGGCGGTCCCGCCCGACCTGCGGGCCGACCTGCTGATGGTCGCGGCCGACGCCCTGGCCCGGGCCGGGTGGGCCGCCCACGACGCCGTCGGGGGGACCGACGACGAGCGCAAGGACGGGCAGCGGAAGGTGCGGGACAGGCTCGACGGCGGGGCCGTCCAGGCCGTCCGCAAGGGGCTGGAGGCCGACCCGCACCACCCGGGGCTGCTGTTCCTGAAGGCGGACGGGTGGCACCGGCGGGTCGAGTGGGAGGTGGCCGACGGGGAGGACCGGGACGCCACCGTCCGCCGCCACCGGTCCGGGTTCGACGCCGCCTACCAGCGGTTCCGGGCGGCCGCCCCCCGGGTCGGGGCGGAGGCGGCGGCCGGGCGGGCGGTCCTCTTGGTCAACTTCGGCCGGACCGACCTGGCCCTGGACCAGTTGGCCGAGGCCGCCGCCCGGCCGCCGGTCCCGCCCGCGGTCGCCGCGCTCTGGGCGTGGGCCGAGCTGACCGCCCCGCCGGACGGGGCGCTGTCGGAGGCGGTCGCCGGGCAGGTCCTCGGCCACCTGGCCCCGGCGTTCGACCCGCCGCCGGACGACTTCGGCCCGTACCTGGCGAGGGCGGTCGCCCGGGCGGCCACCGGGAACTGGGCCGACGCCCGGCGGGACCTGCTGGACGGGCGGAAGGCGTACCGCGGCGGCGACTGGCCGCCGCCGGGGAGTTACGCCAACTGGTGCCGGGCGGCGGCCGGGCCGGTCCCGGCCTTCCTGGACGCGACCGTCGAGGTGCTGTGGGGCCTCCCGGTCCCGACCGAACTCCGCATCCGGGTCCAGGAGGAGGCGGTCCGGCGGCTGACCGGGCCGGACCGGGACGGGGTGCCGGAGGACGAGGCCCGCCGGCTGACCGCGGCCGGGTACTTCCGGCTGGCCAAGTTCTGGGCCGACAAGGACGACAAGGGGAACGTGCTGAAGTACGCCCGGCTGGCCCTGGCCCTGAACCGGCCGGAGGCGACCGTGGCCATGTTCAAGGACGACCCGGTCGTCAAGGCCTGGAACGGGGAGGACGAGTTCGTGAAGCTGTACGCCGAGTACGAGAAGAAGTGACCCCCGCCGACCCCCCCGACGACGAGCTGGCGACCCGGGCCGCGGCCGGGGACGGGGCGGCGTTCGCCGCCCTGGCCGAGCGGCACCGCCCCGGGCTGGTCCGCTGCGCGGCCCTCCTGACCGGCGACACGGACGAGGCCGAGAGCGTCGCCCAGGAGGCGCTGGCCCGGGCGTTCGCGGCGGTGGGGGACTACCGCCCCGCGACGCCGTTCTTCGCCTGGGTCCGGGGGTTCGTCCTGAACCTCAGCCGCCAGCACCTCCGCCGACTCGGCCGGCACGCCAAGCCGACCGACCCGCACCAGCTCGCCCCCGCCCCGGCCGCCGAGGGGCAACGCAACGGCGTCCTCTCGGGCATTCTGCGGGACGAGCTGTCGGCCCGGCTCTGGCTGGCCGTAGGGGGTTTGCCCGAGGCGTACCGCGAAGCGGTCGTGTTGCACTACGCCGAGGGGCTGGACTACGACCAGATCAGCGCGCTCACCGGCGTGTCGGCCGGGGCCCTGCGGGTGCGGGCGCTGCGGGCCCGGAACCTCCTGCGGGGCGAACTCGGGCCGGTCGTGGATACCTGGATGAGAGGGGATGATGAGTAGACCAGAATGAGCCGCACGATAAACGCAGGGAAGACACGATTCAAACAAATCATTCGTTTGATTCTGATCGTGCATTTTCTGCGTCCATCGTGCGGCTGGCTTCCAGCACTCCCGGCGTAACACTTCGCCGGCTCGGGTGAACTCCTGGCGGAAGACCCCGCCGGGAGGTCCGCATGACGGCCCGCCTGTTCCCCCTCGCCGCCGGCCTGCTCCTCGCCACAACCCCGGCCCGGGCCGACGACTTCTTCGAGTCGAAGGTCCGGCCGGTGCTGGCCGAGCACTGCGTCAAGTGCCACGGCCCGGACAAGCAGAAGGCCGGCATCCGGCTCGACACGCCGGACCACCTGGCCGCCGCCCCGGACGGGTCCGGTCCGCTGGTCGTCCCCGGCAAACCGGACGACAGCCGGCTGCTCAAGACGGTCCGGCACGACGGCGAGGTGAAGATGCCCCCGGCCGGGAAGCTCGCCGACCCGGTCATCCAGGCCCTGGCCGAGTGGGTGCAGGGCGGGGCGAAGTGGCCGGCCGCGGCCGCCGCCAGGCCGGACGCCGCCGCGACCCACTGGGCGTTCCAGCCGGTCCACAAGCCGGACGTGCCCGAGGGCAAGAACCCGATCGACCACCTGATCCGGGCCAAGCTGGAGGCGAAGGGGCTGACGCCGTCGCCCGCGGCCGACAAGCGGACGTTGCTCCGGCGGGTGTACTTCGACCTGACCGGCCTGCCGCCGGCCGCGGAAGAGGCCGACGCATTCGAGAAAGACGACTCGCCCGAGGCGTTCGAGAAGGTGGTGGACAAGCTGCTGGCGTCGCCCGCGTTCGGCGAGCGGTGGGGCCGGCACTGGCTGGACGTGGCCCGGTACAGCGACACCCGCGGGGCCATCTTCAACCAGGACGGCCGCTACCCGTCGGCCTGGACGTACCGGGACTGGGTGGTCAAGGCGTTCAACGACGACCTCCCCTACGACCAGTTCCTCGTCAGGCAGGTCGCGGCCGACCAGCTCACCCGGGTCGAGGGCCACCCGGACCTGGCCGCCCTCGGGCTCTTGACCCTCGGCCGGAAGTTCGAGGAGAGCGAGCCGGACATCATCGACGACCGGCTGGACGTACTCTTCCGGGGCGTTCAGGGCCTGACGGTCGGCTGCGCCCGCTGCCACGACCACAAGTACGACCCGGTCCCGATCAAGGACTACTACTCCCTCTACGGCGTGTTCGCCGGGGCGAAGGAGGTGGAGGTCCCGATCGTCGCCACCGCCGCCGACCGGCTCAAGGCCCAGGCGTTCGCGGCCGAGCACCGGGCCCGGGTGCGGAGCTTCGAGAAGTACGTCGAGGCCGAGCGGAAGCGCGTGCTCGGGCCGTACCGGCAGCAGGCCGACCGCTACCTGCTCGCGGCCCACGCCGGGGGCGGTGAGCCGAAGGAGGGCACCGCCCGGGAGGACGGGCTGAACCAGGTCGTGGTGAACCGGTTCGCCGAGACGCTGAACGGGACGAAGGACAACTGGCACCCGGTCCTCGGGCCGTGGCACGCCTTCGCCGCCGTCCCCGCCGAGAAGTTCGCCAAAGAGGCCAAGAAGTTGGCGAAGCAGTTCGCCGACAACGACGACGAGGAGAAGCCGGTCCACCCGCTGGTGGCTCGGCTGTTCGCCGGCAAGCCGCCGGCCGACCTCGGGGACGTGGCCGGGCGGTACGGCAAGCTGTTCGGCGGGGTGGCCAAGAAGTGGGAGCGGAAGCAGGCCGAGGCCGACCGGACCGACACCGCCCGGCCGACGCAACTGGACGACGAGGCCGAGGAGGACGTCCGGCAGCTCGTGGCCGCCGGCGGGTCGTTCGACTTCTCCGCCGACGACCTGCGGAACCACTTCGGGCCGGAAGAGCAGGCCAAGTACGAGGAGCTGAAGGCCCGGATTAGCGATTGGGCGACCGGCCCGGACGCCCCGCCCCTGGCCCGGGTGGTCGAGGACCCGGAGGAGCCCGGGCCGCAGCCGGTGTTCGTCGGCGGCAACCCGGAGAAGCCGGGCGACGAGGTGCCCCGGCAGTTCCTGGCCGTCCTGTCGAAGGACCGCAAGCCGTTCACCGCCGGGGTGGCCCGGCTCGAACTGGCCCGGGCGATCGCCTCGAAGGACAACCCGCTGACCGCCCGGGTGTGGGCCAACCGGGTGTGGGGCCACCTGTTCGGCCGGGGGCTGGTCGAGACGGCCAGCGACTTCGGCACCCGGGCCGCCCCGCCGACCCACCCGGAGCTGCTGGACGGGCTGGCCCACTCGCTCGCCGAGAACGGCTGGTCCACCAAGAAGCTGATCCGCCAGATCATCCTGTCGGAGACTTACCGGCAGGTGAGCGACGACCGGGCCGACGCCCGGGCGGTCGACCCCGGTAACACCCTCGTCTGGCGGGCGGCCCGCAAGCGGCTGCAACTGGAGCCGTTCCGGGACGCCCTCTTGGCCGCGTCCGGGAACCTGGACCGGGCGGTCGGCGGCCGGCCGGTCGACCCGGACGAACAGCCGCTCTCGACCCGCCGGACGCCCTACCTGGCGGTGGACCGGGGGAACCTGCCGGCCGTGTTCCGGTCGTTCGACTTCGCCAACCCCGACCTGCACGCCCCGGCCCGGCACGAGACCGAGGTGCCCCAGCAGGCCCTGTTCCTGCTCAACAGCCCGTTCGTCATCGAGCAGGCCCGGGGGCTGGCGAAGCGGGCCGGCGACGGCGCCGACGGTGCGTGGGTCAAGGCCGCCTACCGGGCGGCCCTGGCCCGCGACCCGTCGGCCGAGGAGGTCGAATCGGCGGTGAAGTTCCTGGCGTCGGCGACGACCCAGCCGCCGGCCGAAGGCGCCCCGCCGCCGCTGTCGGCCCGGGAGCGGTTCGCCCAGGTGCTGCTCATGAGCAACGAGTTCTTGTACGTGGACTGAGCCGCCGACCCCACCCCCCGGCCCCCTCCCCCGCGGGGGGAGGGGGAGCAAGACAGAACACCCACTCTTGCTCCCCCTCCCCCCGCGGGGGAGGGGGCCGGGGGGTGGGGTCTCTTCCCCGACCGAGGACCGACCCATGCCCCGCTCGCTGCACTGCGGCCGCCGCGACCCGGTCGCCCCGATGTCCCGCCGGGACTGGCTCGCCCGGACCGGCTGGGGCTTCGGGGGGCTGGCCCTGTCCGCCCTGCTCGGCGACGAGGCGCGGGCCGCCTCGACGGCCGCCCCGCACCACCCCGCGAAGGCCAAGCGGGTCATCCACATCTTCCTGGACGGCGGCCCCAGCCACCTGGACACCTTCGACCCCAAGCCGAAGCTGAGGGACCACGCCGGCAAAGCGGTCAAGTCGCCCCACGACGACATGAACGGGAACGCCTTCGCGTCGCCATTCACCTTCGCCAAGCACGGCCAGTCCGGGCTTGAAATCAGCGACGCCTTCCCGGAACTCGCCAAGCGGGCCGACGACCTGTGCGTCATCCGGTCGATGCACACCGACGACCCGAGCCACGAGAACCAGGTCCTGATGATGAACTGCGGCCACCCCCGGCTGGCCCGGCCGAGCGTCGGGAGCTGGGTCACCCACGGCCTCGGGTCGGCCAACCGGAACCTGCCGGCGTTCGTCGCCCTGTACCACGGCGGGCCGCCGCTGAAGGGAGCCGAGAACTGGCAGGCCGCGTTCCTCCCCGGCTCCTTCCAGGGCACGGCCGTCGACACCCAGCACGCCGAGATCGACAAGCTCCTCCCGTTCGTCAAGAGCCCGGTCGGGGCGGCGGCCGACCAGCGGCAGCAGCTCGACGCCCTCGCCGCCGTGAACCGCCGCCACGCCGCCGGCCGGGCCGACCCGCGGCTCGAAGCCCGGATCGAGTCGTTCGAGCTGGCCTACCGGATGCAGACCGAGGCGGCCGAGACGTTCGACCTCGGGAAGGAGTCGCCGAAGGTCCGGGACTGGTACGGCGACACCCCGGCCGGCCGGCAGTGCCTCCAGGCCCGCCGGCTGGTCGAGAAGGGGGTGCGGTTCGTCCAGGTGTTCAACTCCGGGTGGGACCACCACAGCGACTTGGCCGACGGCCTGAAGAACCAGGCCAAAGACCTGGACAAGGGGGTCGCCGCCCTGCTGGCCGACCTGCGGCAGCGGGGCCTGCTCGACGACACCCTGGTCGTCTGCTGCGGGGAGTTCGGCCGGACCCCGACCGCCGACGGCGACCTGTCGGGGGTTGGGAAGGGGACCGGTCGGGGGCACAACCACCGCGGGTTCACCGCCTGGCTGGCCGGCGGCGGGGTGAAGGGCGGGCAGGCGGTCGGGGCGACGGACGAGCTGGGGTTCGCGGCGGTCGAGAACAAGGTCCACGTCCACGACCTGCACGCGACGGTCCTGCACCTGCTCGGGCTCGACCACGAGAAGCTGACGTACCGGTACTCCGGCCGCGACTTCCGGCTCACCGACGTGTCCGGCCGGGTGGTCCGGGAGGTCCTGGCCTGACGGGCCGGCGAACTGAGAACCTGTTCCGGAAGCTCGCAGAGGCGATTTCCGAACCCCCGAGCGGGGGGCTCGCGCCCCCCGGCTCCGGGCGAACCCCGAGCGTCAGCGAGGGGGTGACCCCACCCGCTCCCTCACGGTCGCGGTTCGCCGAAGACGTCGGGGGCTCACGCCCCCGCCCGCCGGGAATTCGACCGAGCAACAGACGGCTTAGTACCGGAACTCGACCTGGAACCGGACCCCGTGGGCGAAGAAGTCGTCCCGGTCGAACGGGGTCCGGGGCGGCACCCCCCGGCCGTCGGCCGGGGCCGCGATCCGCCCGCCGTACTGGCCGGACACCGGGATCAGCCGAGGGTCGATGACGGGGTCGAACTGCCGGCCCGGCCGGGCCACCGTGCTCAGGTACAGGAACTCGTACCCGACCCCGACCCGCAGTCGGTCGCTCACCTGGACACCGGCCAGCCCGTGCACGTCGGACAGGATGGCGAACCGGTTGGTGGTGGTCCGACCGATGTTCCCCACCACCGGCCCGCCGACCGACGCCGGCCGGGCCCCGACCGGGACCGCTTCCGGGTAGCCGACCACCGCCCCGGGCGGCAGGTCGCCGACCGCCAGCACCCCGCCCGGGCCGCCGGCCCCGCCGGCCGTGACCGTCTGCCCGGTCACTTCGGTGACTTGGTGGACCGGGCCGAACCCGAGCTTGGTCCCGAGGCCGAGGAAGGCCGGCCCGAACCGGTACTCGGCTTCGAGCCCGACCTGCCCGCCCCAGAACTGGTTCCGGGTCCGCACCCGGTCGGTGATGAGCACCCCGCCGACCGGCGGGTTCGGCGGGGCGAAGAACGGGATGGTGTTCCCGTTCAGCCCGGCGGTGGCCTGGTAGACGGCCAGGTACTCGTCCAGGTCGAAGTACCGGAACCCGCCGACCAGGTTGGCCGTCCACCGCTCGGTGTTGCACAGGTTCAAAAGCCCGTTCACCTCGGCCCCGGCGAGCCGCGCCCCGGTCTCGACGGCCACCGACCCGGCGTACCGGCCGGGGTCGGAGACGAGAACGGCGTCCTGCCCGCCGAGGCCGACCAGGAGCGGGTTGAAGAACGGCCGGGCGATGAGCGGGGACCCGGCGGGGTTCGACCCGACCGCCCCGGCCACCGTGGACTTCTGCTCGGTCAGGAACCCGGACATCCCGATCCCGACGGTGTGGCGGTCGTTCAGCCACAGCCCGCCGTCGAGGAACAGCCCGTTGAAGTCGCCGTAGTTCACGTCCCCGCCGCCGAGCAGCGGCCGGCTGCCGGGCCCGAGCGGGCCGGTGGCGGCCAGGTTCGGCGGCAGCGGGGCGTCCTTGATGAACAGCAGCTTGTATCCGCCCGTGACCCAGACGGTGTCCCACGGCCCGAAGTGACAATCCCTCCGCCCGGCCGGGAGGCCGACTTCACGCCCGGGCGGGGCGCACCCGCCGGGGGTGCAGCCGGCCGGGCCAGCGGGGCCGCCGGTCAAGGCGGGGTGATCGGCGAACGGATGCGGCGGGGCAGGGGCCTCGGCCGT